>JBCBHL010000026.1:0-34550 GCA_038525605.1 Bacteroidota bacterium | reverse complement strand
AAGGTGAAATAATGGATTTAAAAGAATACATTAAAGTCATACAAAGTTTATTGGGGTTAGTGTTGCTACTGGCTGTTGTGGCTGTTGCTGCGAGCCTCTACCTGGTGGCAGATCCCGAGCTGACTGCTTATCATGAGATGCTCGAAGCTGATAAAACAGAAGAGGTAGATAAGAACCTCTTCAACGAGTCTGACAAAATAGTTGATGGCATTCACGTGAAAACTGGCCTGCTGGACGGAGAGGGTCTACAAGCAGTGATCAACAATTGCACCAATTGTCACTCCGCCAAACTGGTGATTCAAAACAGAATGAACAGAGACCGCTGGCTGTCTACCATTCGATGGATGCAGGAAACACAAAACCTGTGGCCTTTGGGTGAAAATGAAGATGTCATTCTGGACTACCTGGCTAAAAACTATCCTCCTGATGAAGTAGGCAGAAGAAAAAACCTGGCTGATATTGAATGGTATGAGTTGGATTGAAACTATGCTGCTCTTATGCGCCTCCGGCCCCTTAATGATCAGAGCGATCAAATATCTTTGACACATCTGAAGCCTGTATGATTAAAGCCTGAATCTTTGCTGGAACTCATTCTCCGGGTTATTCTGTAACCACTACAGTAGCTTTCATTGCATAAAAAAGAACCTCCACGCATCACATGTTTTTGGGCATATGGTTCCCTGGGATCAAAATAATTTTGGCTTCCTTTCGGATTAATTGATAATTCTTTTCCGGATTTTTCAGAATAGTCATTTGAGTTGTATTTATCGGAGCACCATTCCCAAACATTACCTGCCATATCGTAAAGCCCGAAACTATTTGGCGAAAAAGTTCTGACAGGCGCGGAATGATAGTATCCATCTAATTCCAGATTATGTGCCGGAAATACACCCTGCCAGAAATTTGCTTTGTCAAAAGCTTTTTCGATAGGTTCGTTTCCCCAGGGATATTTATAGTCATCAACTCCTCCTGAAGCTGCCCATTCCCACTCTGCTTCCGTTGGTAGGCGTTTTCCGGCCCAATTGGCATATGCCTGTGCATCATCCCATGCGATGTGTACCACCGGATGATCCATTCTCCCATTTAGATTACTTTCAGGTCCTTCCGGATGCTTCCAGCTTGCTCCGATTGTCCAACGCCACCACTGTGAATAATCATGAAGATTCACCGGCTTCTGAGTTGCACTAAACACTAAAGAGCCTGCCTGCAGCACCGAATCTGCAGGTTTTGGAGTACCAGCTGGCAGCCCTTTTTTCAACTCTTCCCAGTCAATAGCTCTTTCTGCAATGGTTTTGTATCCTGTTTCATCAACAAACTTTTTGAATTGCCTGTTGGTCACTTCATGACGGTCCATGTAAAACGACGAAACTTTGACCTGATGCCTCGGAAACTCATCCTGATAAGCCTGTGATGAGCGTCCACCCATCTGATAGATACCCTCCGGAATCAATACCATATTCTCTGGAATATCAGTATTCTTTGCTGAATCCCTTGTGTTACAGCCTGAAAAAATCATCATCAAAATCCCTGTAGAAGCAATCACAGTCAAACAGTAGGTTAAGTCCAACCTATAGCGAACGTTAGGTTGACTCTTAAACTCTCTCATGTTTGATATCAATTCTTTCACCATTCAATTGGCTTTCATCTGATTTATTTACGTTATCCACTATGCTGAGAAGGATAGTGGATAAACCACAAAAAAACTAGCCATTAATCAACTTATCTGGCAATTCTCTCACATTTTCGCAACCCACCTGATCCATCACCTGCTTCAATTGCATGTTCAACATATTGATCGTATGTAGTCCGCCTTTTGCTCCAAGCGCAGCGACTCCATACATAAAAGTTCTACCCATGAAACAAAAATCCGCTCCTGATGCGATACTTCTGGCGACATCCAACCCAGAGTCTATCCCACCATCCATCATGATAGTCAGTTTGTCCGCATAGTTGCCAATCAGTCGTTGCATGGATTCCAGGGACGACTCTCCGGCATCCAGCTGACGCCCTCCATGATTGGAAACGATGATCCCATCTGCGCCCAGGCGAACAGCTTTTTCAGCATCAGCTTCGTTGACAACTCCTTTAATTACTAGCTTTCCTTTCCATTCTTCCCTCAGAAGTTTCAACTTATCTTCTGTTAACCTGCCATCGAAAGTTTCATTCATAAATCTTCCTAATTGTTTGAGGTTGAGTCCACCAGGCATGTACTGTTTCAAACTCTCAAAATTTGGTTGCCCATGGATCAGTGTCCTGACTGCCCATTCAGGCTTCCTCATTATTTGCAGGATATTTCTTACTGATAGTTTGGGAGGCATACTCAATCCGTTTTTTACATCTTTGTATCTGATTCCGAAACTAGGTGTATCTGCCAACGCCACCAATACCCTGCAACCATTATCCCAGGCCCTTTTCAATAAATCTTTTTTTAGCTTTTCTTCAGCGGGATAGTAGAGCTGGAACCAGAACTTCCCTTCCGTATGACTGGCAACCTCTTCGATACTGGCCGTGGTAACAGTACTCAGCACAAAGGGAATTTGACGGATTGCTGCGGCTTTTGCAAGGATAATCGGGCTATTCGGATAAATCAGTCCCTGCAAACCGATAGGCGCTATACCATAGGGAGCAGCATAGGTCTCGCCAAATAACTCTGTTTTTAGATTCGGCGGACTAAGTGACTTAATATATTCCGGCATCAAATGGACCATTTCAAATGCATTGTAATTTCTTCTGAGATTTACTTCGTCATTTGCTCCACCTGATAAGTATTCAAAAGCAAATCGCGGAATCCTCTTTCGTGCTCTGCTTTTAAGATCCTCAGTACTTGGATAGTCTGAATTGAAATAATCTTTCATATCTTCCTTAATATGCGCCCCTTATCGCTTGCTTCCTACTCACTTTGAAGCAGTCTGATCTTAAATTGATACTGGATTCGCTCCGGTTTTATTCTGAAAGGCTCATGGGGGCGTGCCCAGATAGTCCAGCTATCGTCACCTCCCACTCCCATTTGTCTGTAATCAATATTGACTGTAATAGTTTCACGCTCTGGCAATTCATAGATATGTCTGGCATTCTCCAGATCCTCCATCAAATAAGGCCAGGCGCTCCCCGAAAAAGTCGGTTGCCCGAAAAACTGCAGACCAACACCTTTCAGATTAGTCAGGCTCATCCAGCGAATATCTGTGCGATTGTTGCTCTCCTGAGGCTGAATGTAATGGAAGAAAGCATCTTTTACTGGAACCTGATACTGTCTTATCGCCGCTCCCAGTTTCCTATCGCTGTAGTTTTCATGCGGTCCCCTGCCATACCATTTCCAATCATCGAACTGATCATCAATCAAAAACTGCCAGCCAATTCGGGGAATCTCAGGATTGCTCTTCGAAGGATCAAAATTCACTGAAACCGATACCTCGTTACCAGAAATGGCATAGGAAGTTTCATAAGAGATGGAAACAGTGGGTAGCCAATGGACAGTTTTCACCACTACCTGATTTTTATTTTTCACAACTGTAAATTCTTTCAGCTCCGCATTTTTCAAGGCTGTTTTCCATTCCTTTTGACGCTCCTGAACTCTGCTTCCTCTTTCGTCATTGTCAGTCAGCGGTCGCCAGAAATTTGGTCTGATTGGTGAGTTTAACATTTCCTGCTTCCCATTGATAATGGAAGAAATCCAGCCTGACTGCTTGTTAAAATTGACCTGATATTTCTCTGAGGATACCGTTAATTTATCTTCAGTTTCAATCGCGTCCAATGCTATCGATTTATTTGTAACCTCACTTCCTGATCCTACAGGATTAGGAATTAAGAACTGTTCCCAGGCAACCTGATGATTTGCCTCAGCCCATTTTTTTGCATCTTTCAGATCAAAGTAGAAAGTTATGAAATACTCTTTCCCTTGCTGAAAATTAATCTTAGGAATCTCAATATCAAGTATTTGGGAACTGCCAGCTGCTACATCAGGAAGATTGATTAGTCCGTTTCTGAGATTTACCCCATCTTCTAAAATATCATAGCTTGCCTGATATTGCTCCAGCGAAGCAAAATGATGCCGATTCACAACTACGAACTTATCCGGTTGCCATCGGTGACGTTTCATCACAATTGGCTGAAAGATCTTTTTCGCTTCCCAGGTAGCAGGTTTAGGAGTTTGATCAGCATTGATAATGCCATTCAGGTTAAAATTTCCGTCATGGTACTTTTCTCCAAAATCTCCTCCGTAAACAAGTCTCTCTTCACCATTTGGTCCTTTTTTAACAAGCGCCTGATCCATCCAATCCCAGATAAAAGCGCCTATCAGTCGTTTATTCGCATGGATCGCATCCCAGAATTCAAATAGGTTTCCGGTACTGTTGCCCATGCTGTGAGCATATTCGCACCACACAACGGGTCGACCGTCTTCCTCCTGGTTGGCCATTTCCACCATTGATTCAATCGAATTATACATCCGACTCCTGACATCTACCCAGGCAGGATCTGGCAAGGTAGTCCGATTGTCTCCATAGCCATGTATTCCCTGTGCTCCTTCATAATGAATAGGTCTGGTAGGATCAGCGGCTTTCATCCATCCCGACATAGCCGCATGATTGGGTCCGTGACCTGCTTCGTTACCCAAAGACCACATGATAATAGCAGGATGGTTTTTATCCCGTTCTACCATTCTTACACCTCTTTCAACATGTGGTGTAGCCCACTCGGGGTTATTGGATAATTTACTCCCGATTCCGTGCGTTTCAATGTTCGCTTCATCCATTACATACAGACCATATTCGTCGCACAGGTCGTAGAAACCCGGATGATTGGGGTAATGCGATGTTCTTACTGCGTTGAAATTGAATCTTTTCATCAATAGAATGTCCTTCAACATCGATTCTTTTGTAACAGCTTTTCCCAGGTATCGGTGATGATCGTGTCTATTGACACCATATAATTTGATCGATCTGCCGTTGACCAATAACTCTCCGTTTTCAATAGCTACCTCCCGAAAACCTACCTTCGTACTTCTTGTTTCAACAACTTCTCCTTTGTCATTTTTCAAATAAAAAACCAAAGTGTAAAGATGGGGGAACTCAGCACTCCATTTTTTAGGCTTTTTGATCGTTGCTGACATCACAGGAAAGCGAACATTTCCTCTTGGCGGATAACGCTCCTCTACTATTCCTTTGACAGGTTTTGAAAGCTGTTCACTTAAAACAGGCTTGTTTTGGTCATCGAATAGCTGAGCTGTCAATAGCCATTGATCATATTTAACATTGTCAAAAACCTTGATTTCCGGTCTTATTTGCAATTTTGCGTCTTCATAATGCTCGTCAAGCTCGGTTCGCACTGCAAAATCATATAGTTGCACCTTCGGCGAAGCTGTCAAAAAAACATCTCTATGGATGCCACTCAGTCGCCAGTGATCCTGGTCCTCAAGGTAGCTGCCATCAGACCAGCGGATGACTTTTACAGCGAGTCTGTTGTTTTTACTCTTCAGATATTTGGTAATATCAAACTCTGCCGGCAACCTGCTATCTTCGCTGTATCCCACAAACTGACCATTTAGCCAGACGTACATCGCTGAACTCACCCCACCAAAATGCAGTGTTATCTGATAGTCTTCCCAGTTTTTAGGAATATTAAAGGTTTTCACATAGGCACCAGCTGCATTTTCAGCTACAGGAGGAAACGGGGGATCAACCGGACGGAAAGGATATTGCACATTGGTGTAAATCGGTTGGCCAAATCCTTGTAACTCCCAGTTGGATGGGACTTCTATAGTCGACCAGTTTTTGGTCTGAAATTCATTTTTTTCAAATCCTGATGGTAGATTTTCTGGTATTGAAGCCCATGAAAATTGCCAGATTCCGTTCAACGATTGGTGACGTGGACTTTCTTCGATTGACTTTTCCAATGCCTGCTCTTCAGTTTCGAATGAAATGGAAGTGGCTCTTGCCGGAAGTCTGTTGACCTGGGTAACTGTTGGATTTTTCCATTCGGGAAGTTGCTGAGCTTCTAATTGAAACACGCAACTGATCAATAATATGGAAGTAAGTAATCTCATTGGGCTTTATTAAAACTATTTAAAATTGCTGTCAAAAACCATAAAAGCATTCCTGCCAACATCAGTTGATGATTTAACTCCAGTTCAATTGATTGCATGAAATATAGTAGCGGAGATACTACAGTTAGTAGTAATCCGATCATACCTGCTATTTTCAATATCGTTTTTATCATCGCTTTTGCATCCATTTACTGAAAACCAAATACAGAATGCCACATGTAATCCATGCCGGAAAAGTCAGGAAAGAAAGAAATAAGTCTGAGGTTTCCGCAATTGAGTAATAAATACCCATACTGATCAACCAGGCCAGTAACACAGACCAGTTAAAGTTGACTGATTGCTTTTCTGCATAATTTTTAAAGATCCCTGCTTTTTCAGCAAAATAGTGTTCAAAGAAAATGATTGCGCCAATAGGTGCCAGAATAAACCCATACATTGCAACGAAACCCAGTAGTTTCATGGCAAATGCCGGAAAAATCCCTGCCAGAGTTGCAAGTCCTCCAGCAATTAAAGTCACCTTAAATGTCGAAACCTTTGGCAGAATAGCCTGAAAAGCCAGCCCCGCCCTATATATCGTTGGGTTTGCGGTAGTCCAGCCAGCTACGACCACAAGCGCTAGGCCGGAGATGCCCACCGCCTGATAAGCCATCGGCCCGGGTGCAACAGGTGGAGCTTCACCGTTGGAAAGGCTCGCCACCGCCTCCGGTGATTGGATAAATACTGCATATAATAATGATGCGCTGATCCACGCCATGAAATGTCCGATATACATTCCGGCAGAAGTAGTCCAGCCTGCGGATGCTTTTTTGGCATAACGAAATACAGAAAGGTCCGCCATTCCGATGTGCATAGCCGCATTACAGAACCAGGCAAAAAACAGTACATGCCAAAAGGTAAATTTCTGCTGACCCGGAAAGGGATCGCTCCCCTTGCCCCAGATATCCCAGAATTCTGCTAAAGAAGTAACGTTGAGCTGACGGAGTGCCACTATTCCGCAAGCCAGAAACACCAAAACCATCCATGGGGAGGCAATATTGGCAAATCGGCTCACTGCGTCATATCCTTTCGCTGCAACCAGCGAGATTATCAACCCTACTACCAATACAATCAAAATCCAGACAAAGCTGGTCGGATAAAGATCGCTCAATGTCGGCATGGGCATATTAAAGGGGATACCTACTGCGGTAGCAGAAACAGTGATCATTGAGCCCGCCAGAAAACAGAAAAGAATTCCGTTTGCCAGGTTGTAAATCGTCACCAAATGCTTCCCGCAAATTTTCTCCAGCTGATAATAGAGGGTAATTCGTGTTTGGGTAGCTATAGGGGCAGTAACATAGCGCCAACTCAAAACAGCCAGAAAATTACCCAGGAGTAATCCAACGATCAGGTCGAATGCGCTCACTCCGGCTGCCAAAAACAACGGTCCGATCATCAGTTCAGTACCTGCAGCGTGTTCTCCTGCATACATTCCTAAAAAACTCTTCCACCCCTTCCGTTCATGGGCGGGTATCGGTTCCCGCTCGTATTCATTCACATTTGCAGACTGCGCTTCCTCCTTTACTACCGTTGTATTCATTTATCTTGAAAAAAGATTTATCAAATTGAAATTTTTAACTATCAAACTGATACCGATCTTCCTTAACATATTTTTCCTATTTATAATAAAGAATATCACGGCAGATTTAGTACAAGCGTTCTGATTTTAATCACCATTTAATTTTGTGAATTAATTCATAATTATGAATTCATAATTAATGAAAAATGCAAAATTGAACCTTCATCTTCTTGAAAATCACTCAATACAAAACCTAACATGATAATGTCTAATACTCTAAAATACCCGAAATCTTAAACCATGTCATCCTGCACTATACTGCTTGATTTCAGACCCTGGTTATACCCTAAAAAGATACATCCTGCTATTAACGTATAGCATTAATTTTGTTCATTCCTTCTAATAATTTCACCTGATAATAGCCCTCTTTATCAACTAATTGCTGCTCTGCTCCATTCAAAAGAACACGGGTATAATCGGCAGGTACGTAACCCAAAGCACTAGTGTTTTCAGGTACTAAAATGTCCATATCCATCTCATTATTTTGCACTTTTACCGCAACTTTGATTTCACCACTCACACTGGATACAACTGCCGACACCTCTGTCAAATTCCCAAGTTGAGGCTTCACCTGAAAAGATTGATATCCGGGTTCCAACGGATAAACTCCGGCGACCTTTTGGGATAGTAAAGTGAGTCCGCCTCCGCTCCAGGCGTGATTTGTTGTTCCACCTCCATAACCTTCCGCACCGATACCCCATCCTTCCCAGAGTGTACTAATAGTTGGGTGGTTGACCATAGTTGAAAACCTTTTCTTCATACGCTCCAGTGCATACTGCGGATAACCCATTACAAACAATGATTCCAGGATATACTTCTCCATGTAGGGGCTTGCATATTCTTGCTTTTGAAACACCTCGTAAATCGCAGGATATTTAGACGTCTCAGCGAGACCAGCTACAACAGCCAATCCCTGCGAACGATCGTCTACAGGGCCCTGATACGCTGCTGAACGGTAATGACTTTGTTTCCAGAATACCTGATTGAAAGCTGACTTAAAATCCTTAAAATGCTGCTTCAAGCTATCAGCATCTTGTTTTTCCCCTAATGCATCAGCCATTTTTTGCAAACCGGAAACTGCCAGTGCGTATTGCGTATTCAATAGCAGTACCATATCCTTATTGGGACCCCAGTCACCCCAGAACCATCCGCCCTGACGCATAACCAGTGTGCCATCATCCTTCAGCTTCCATATACCCAGGTATTTTTTGACGGGTTCGTAAACTGCCCGGATAGTTTCCAGATCACCAGTGTGCAGGTAGTAATTCCAGAAACCGTACTCGCCTACACTCGTCAGCATTTGTCCGGGTAGTTCTTTGTTCCAGTTGCCAGCAGGAACAGGTGAAAACAATGTACTGTCTTCCCTCTGCCAGTTGACCAGTTCCAACATGCCTTTCCGCATCAATGCATCCGCGTTTCTGTCCAAAGCATAGAATGCCTCACCTCCTTCCAGCACCTCATCTCCCCACCACTGAGCACGCTCCCGGTCAGGACAATCCATGTAATTGTCTCTCATGGTAACGTAAAGTGTTCTGGCAGCTTTCTGCCAAAGTTGGTTATAAAAATCATCGTTACATGAAAAGCTTCCGGCAAATTCAGTATCATATCCGGACTCTCTGTATTTGAGCTCAATGACTTCAACACCTTTGGGAATTACATAATAGACCTTGTGACCGTTGATCCACCCGGGAGATTCGTATTCCTGTACTCCTTCTTTGGTGATGTATTCACCACGCATGTTATATGCGGACCCGCCCTTGTAGTGATCAGTGAACATCACAATCCGGCTTCCCGCTGTTGCATTGACTTTTAGATACGGTGTAACCTGCGCATTGTAGGGTAATTCGGCAGTCACAGTATCTCCATTTATCGTGCTGACATAATTTTTCAACCCAAAATCTTTCCATTGCGGAACAGGACGCCGGACTAACTTTCCCCATGGAAGGCATTCACCTTTGCAAATTGGTTTAGCATCTGGCCAGGATGAATCATCAAAATCCTTTGTGAACCATTTGGGCAGGTCTTTTCGTGAATCGAACACGATATTCGACTCTGGCAGTCGCCAATTGGGATGGGGCGGTGCGGATTCATTGATGTAGCCAGGGTGAGGAATAGCCTTCCAGGTACTATCACTCTTCACCACCAATTGATTTTGTTGCCTGATTTCAGCAATGAGACCTTGCTGTCCGGAGCTTTTGTGCGTGAAACCGTCTTTTCCAAAATACCAGACCAACATAGCCAGGGTATTTTCACCCTCGGTGAGATAACTTGAAATGTCTATTTCATCGTAATAGGTATCAAGCGGAGCTGGTCCTCTTTTAAGCTGCCCTTCCCGAACAATCAGGCTGTCATTAAGCCACATCCAGTATTTTGAGTCCACTGCTAATCTGATGGTAGTAGCTCGTGTCTTTTCTAAAGCAAATGTCTTTTTATAGGCAGACCAGGTGTTCACAGTATCTTTCAAATCCGCAGGTCGAATCCAGGTAGCAGTCCAGGAGGGCTCTTCAATTGCTTTTTTTTCAGGCTCAGAGCAACCAAGTAAGAGCATTATTATCGACAACACCATGATCTGCTTCATCTAATAATAGGTTTAATTGTGAAAATATACTCATAATTTCCGGCAGGAATTCTGAAAGGTTTATGAGGTCCCGCATCTCTGTTCCAGGTATTATCGCCTCCTACACCCATCTGTTTGTAATCAATGTTTAAGGTGATATCACTAAATTTCAAATCTTCTATCCTTTGGGCTTTTTCAATGTTCTCAGCAGTAAATGGCCAGGCACTCAAACTTAAGGTTTCTTTTTCAGCTTCCAATCTTATACCGGTTCCATTATCGTCTAGCAATTCGGCCCACCAGACCTCTGCTTTGTTGCTGCTCTCCTGTGGACGTACGTAGTAGGTGTAATCTGCTTTTACAGACTGCTGATAAACACCAAAGAATGAACCCGTTTTTTTATCAGCATAAGTTTCAAGCGGACCTCTTCCGAACCATTTTAACTGATCAAGTTTCTGATTCACCGAAACCTGCATACCTACCCTGGGCAAGTTCGGCAAATTCGCCTTGCCAATCAATTGAAAGCTTACCCTCACTTCACCTCCAATCAGCCAATATTTCATTAATATTTGAAGGCTGTTTGCTTCATCACTATAAAAAGAAGTAACCTGATTGCTTTTCTCGTCATAAATGAAGCTTTTCAAAATCAATGAATCTGAAAGACTTTTCCACTGCCCTAATCTTGCAGGCATACCTGAAGCCAGGTCATTATCAGTTGCAGGTCTCCAAAAATTAGGTTTTAATGGCCTTTGAAATACCTTTGTATCTTTCACCCTGTATTCTGTCATAAATCCTGATTTTTTATCGAAAGTTACTTTGGTATAGCCTGATGAAATCTCGACCCGCTCCTCCGTTTCTTCAAAACTATTGGGAGGATAGACTCCCCAACCTTCCAAAGGTGTCTGGTAATCAAACAAAAACTGATCAGCTGCAACTTCATATCCTTTTGAAGCCCATAACTGATCTTCTTTCAGGTGAAAACTAATTTTGAGATAATATCTTTTTCCAGCTTCTATTGCTATTTCAGGCAGATTTAACTGAAGCTTCTTTTGTTTCCCGGGACCTAAGACAATCGGATCAATCTTCCCGCTGACCACTTCCACTCCTTCTTTTTCAATGGTCCATTTTGCATCATACTCGTTCAGATTGGTTCTGAAATGTCTGTTTTCAACTGTAAATGAGCCATCTTCCTCTCGCATCACTTTGATTCTTTGCCAGACATGCCTCGCCTGCCACCCACCAGATTTAATTTGCCCATCGGCAGAAATAAGCCCTTTTTGTACCGGATTCAGATCTTCCGGCTTCTGTCCGAAATCGGTTCCATGCTTCCACAACGTTTTCCCGTCTTTGGATGGTTTGGAAACAAGCTGATCTCTCCAGTCCCATATAAAACCACCTACCAGTCTGGGATATTTTCTGATTGCCTGCCAGTATCCCTCCAGATCACCGGTTGAGTTCGCCTGCGAATGCGCATATTCGCACCAGATTACCGGACGGCTATCGCCGGGTTGGGTAGCCAGATCGATCATGTCATCCGTTAACCGATACATGCGACTGAGGATATCAGTGTAGATACGATCTTTAGGTTCCGGTTTAGGCCAATTGTAACCATAAATATTCTGAGCACCTTCAGCATGCACAGGACGAGTCGGATCGAATTCTTTAATCCACGCAGAAATAGCTGCATGGTTAGGACCGAACCCAGCTTCATTGCCTAAAGACCAGCTTACAATTGACGGATAATTCTTGTCCCGTTCCACCATTCTGATGCCTCTTTCCATAAACTGGTTGTGCCACGATGGGGTGTTACTAAGCAACGAACCTGTGCCGTGACTTTCAATATTCGCTTCATCCATAACATAGATTCCATACTCGTCGCAGAGTTCGTACCAGTACGGTGGATTTGGATAGTGAGATGATCTCGATGCGTTGACATTGAGTTTTTTCATCAATTCAGCATCTCTTCGCATGGCCTCTTTTGTCACTGCTTTACCAGTGTTGGCATCCCAATCGTGCCTGTTAACACCGTATAATAAAACCGGAACACCATTTACTTTGAATTGCCCATCACTGATATCTATTTCTCTAAAACCCACTTTACTGCTACGGGCTTCTACAATTCTGCCTTTTTCATCTTTCAAAGCCAGTACCAGGGAATACAGGTCAGGAAATTCCGCAGACCACTTTTTAGGGTTTTTAACCGGGATATTCAGCAGGTTTTCGAAAGGCCTGTTTCCAATTACGGGATGTCGCTCCTTTAGAATTTTTTGCACCTGGATAGTCACCACCGAATCCAAAACCATCTGCTGGTTTTTGTCAAAAAGTGAGGTCTCTAAAGTCCATTGAGAGATGTCCTGATCTCCATAGTTTACAATTTCCGGTCGGATTTGTAACAAGGCATCTTCATAGGCCTCATCCAAATCAGTACGCACCGCAAAATCATAAATCTGAGCTTTCGGGGCTGCTTCGAGATAGACCTCCCTGGTAATACCGCTCATACGCCAGTGGTCCTGGTCCTCCAGGTAACTCCCGTCTCCCCATTGGGATAACTGCAAGGAAACAATGACTTTCCTTCCATTTAGATAAGGGGTGATGTCAAACTCAGCTGGTAACCTGTTATCTTCACTGTATCCGACATATTTTCCGTTAATCCAGACTGAAAGCACGGAAGATGCCGCACCAATATGTAAAGTGATCTGCATGCCATCCCAGTTTTCCGGTAAGGTTAATTCCTTTCTATAGCAACCCGTTGGATTATAATCAACAGGAATGTTTGGTTGTTTCACTCCTTTATGCTCCCAAATCTGGTGGGTAAGTCTTTGCCACGGTTTTCCAAAACCATGAAGCTCCCAATTTGCTGGTACTGCCAGTCTTTGCCAGTTTTTTTGCTTCCGTTGATGAAAATTAGCCGGAACCTGTCCTGGTGCCTCGAAATACCTGAACTTCCACATGCCATTCAAAGATTTTTTCCTGGGCGATTGATCGCGGTTCATCTCCAGTGCAAGTTGCTCTGAAGTAAAGGAAATAGAAGTGGCTCGCGCCGGTAACTTGTTAACGTTCACCACTTCAGGTTTTTGCCATGGGTTTTGCGCCGCGGTATCCAATGGTAGTAGAGAAGCAAAGGCTACAAAGCTCATCCATAGCAACAGAAGAAGTACCTTATAATGAATCTTATTTTCAAACATGATATGCCACACTATGGTGTAAAGACAACTCAGCATCAACCTGATTCTTATTACCTGCCGGCAAAATAAAACAGGCCGGTTCAAAATCTACATCATATTTGGCTTCAGGATTTTGAAGCTTATGACTTTGAGCAAAGAGATCACCTGCAGAGACTTTTCTAAAGCGAGTACCAGGTGTATAATTTCTCAACAGCAACAGCAGATCACTGACAAGTAGAAGCATTGTTTTTTTAATCATTTTGGGAATGATAGGTTCAATATTTCTGAAAAGTTCATACAAATATTGCAAATAACCCTCCTGTGGTATCCGGCTAATAATTGAATTTCAGTAAAAATTATGAGAGCGAGGTTTGAGAATAATCCCTAAGCTCGATTTCATCAATCATCAGATGATTTTCTATCAGCCAAAACAAGCAGGTGGGTACAGGATATGAGGCATGTTTCAACACATTAATTTTAATATTATGAAGTATTTGCAAAGCTCCTTATTGTTCATAGCCCTGCTTATTTTCCATGCCGGGTTTGGACAATCTCCAAACATTGTTCTAATAGTAGCTGATGATATTGGCCAGCAGGATCTTGCCATCTATGGTAATACTTTTACAGAAACCCCTCAACTGGACGCATTGGCGAATACCGGTGCTTTATTTACCCAGGGTTATGCAGCCCAACCGATCTGCAGCCCTACCCGTGCGAGTATCATCACTGGAAGTTATCCTGCAAGAGTGGGGATGACTGCACATTTGGGCGGTGGAAATTCCGCTTCCAGCACGCGTGAAGTTATTCCTGCCAGTTCTTCCTCCGGAATACCGAATTCTTTTCCTGCCCTGGCTTCTATGCTGAAATCACAGGGCTATGAAACAGCTCACCTGGGAAAATGGCACACAGGTGGTTCACCAAATCAATTCGGATATGATCTGGTATTTGGTGGCGGGGCTTTACCGAATACCTACTACTATCCATTTTTCAATGGAAATCCCTTTCCGGAATTACTCAGTTATGCCAAAGAAGGTGATTTTCTGACCGATGTCCTGACCGATCGGGCAATGGATTTCATTACCGATCAACAGAATGAGACATTTTTCCTTCACTTAAACTATTATGCACCGCATGTTCCGATAGAGGGACGTGAAGATCTCGTGGAGAAATACCTGAGCAAAGCTGATCAAAGCGAAAATCATGAATTTCCGAATCCTCATTATTCGGCGATGGTAGAGGGAATTGATGAAAATGTGGGCAGATTAGTTGCTCATTTGAAGTCTCTTAATTTGTATGAAAATACTTTAATTGTATTCACATCTGACAATGGTGCGCTGCATGTTGAAGAAGTGCCACAATTTGCGCAGCACACACCACCGGTAACAAACAGACCTTTGAGGGCAGGAAAAGGACATATGTATGAAGGAGGTACGCTGGTGCCATACATCTTTGCCGGATATACCGTTAAAACTGGCCAGGTGGTTACAACTCCTGTTATCAGCAATGACTTTTTCAATACGTTTGCTGCCCTGGCCGGAAGTAGTGAGTCGACGGCAGACGGTCAGAATATTTACCCTCTTGCTCAGGGTGAAACAATTACCGATAGAAATCTATACTGGCACTACCCCCACTACAGCCCACAAAGTGGAAAGCCGATGAGTACAATTGTTGCAGGGGATTACAAACTCCTCAAATGGGCTGAACGCGACCGGATAGAGTTATTTGATCTGCAAGCTGATGCCTCGGAAAATTTTAACCTGGTAAAAATCCAGCCAGGCATAGCTGACAGTCTGGAGAATTTGCTGGAAGGATGGCTTGACGATATCGGAGCAATCCGGGCACAAACCAACCCCAACTACAACGATAACCCTGTATCCGCGCTGGAATCTTTCGACTATTTTGACGGTGATCCATTAGAAGCAGGAAATGGTGGAATTGGATGGGTTTATAACTGGGTCAATGAAGCAGAAAATCTATTGAGAATTGATGAGAGTTCTCTCGTGTACGACTCTATCAGTTCAGTGGGAGGAAGCCTTTCTGTTGATCCCGGAACAGGTATCGTCAATTACTCCCGTGAATTCCTAAACCTGGTAACTGATGAAGAGCAATTCTGGACTTCATTCTTAATCAATTATTCTGAAACTGGTGATTTTAGCCATTCCTGGTTAAATAATAACCTTGCTCCTGTATTTTCAATCAGTCAGCAGTCAGATGCTTTTAGTCTGATCAATAATCAGGACGACACTTCACTACCTTTTGAGCTGTCAAAAGACGAGACTCATCTTGTCGTGGCAAAAGTAACCGGATTTGGTAGTTCAGATTCGGTACTGCTATGGATAGATCCGTTTTTAGGCCAGCTACCGAATCAGGCTGACGCTGATGCTATCCTGACGAATCTCGATTTCTCCGTAGGTATAAAAAGTATTAAAATAGAGGCAGGGAACAACTTCTCCGGAAAGATCGACGAGCTTAAAACCGGGTTTACCTACGGTGATATTTCTGCTTTTTACACACCTGAGGCATTACCTGTAGATGTAAGAGAACCTTTTACTTACACTCTGAATCAGAGCATCATTGACAAAGGAACGGATACCCTTGGATGGGATGGCCCCTGGGAAAATGCAGGAAATCTGGCGGGTAACATCATCAGCATAGAAGCAGGTAATTTGTGGCAACAAGATACTGTGGGCGAAACTCAAAGCCACCTCCGGCTGTCATACACTGAAAGCAATACACAAATCCGTATCGACCGGACACTCGACCAACCAATCATCAGCGATGGCTCTACCTACTGGATTTCATATTGGACTGATACAGAAACAACCCAGGCTGTTGGCAATGTAGCAAACCTCAACCTTGTCAATTCTGCTATAGCTGCAAATGGTGGTCACCGCCTGACTATAGGCAGACTATTTGGTACCGGAAAGATCGGATTGATTACACCCAGCAATGGATCGAGAAGTAATTCAAATGTAGATGATGAAGGATTAAATCACCTCGTGGTTAGAATTCGAACTGTTGAAAATGCCAATATAGCAGATACGGTTCACCTCTGGATCAATCCTGTAATGGATGAGGTTTTAAGTCTCCGGTCTGCTGCAGCCTTTATGCCAACACCAGTGATTAAAGATGGTGCAGACATCATTCGCCTGAGAGTCGAGGGAGCCGGAGCAGGTCAAACCCCGTTAACAGTTTCTTTTGATCATTTGCGCATTGGGAGGTCTTCCGAAATCATGAGCTTATTCGATGCTGAAGAGCAAAAAACCGTCCTTAGTGTCAATGCTGAGAATCAGATGGACCAGGTAGTTATTTACCCCAACCCCGCAAGTGGTAAGGTCCATTTTAGAAATTTGCCTTTAGAAGCTACTTCAATGACTATTTATTCTATGAATGGTCAGAAAATACTGAATAAACCGATTTCTTCTCGTAATTCAATAACCCTTGATCAGGAATTAAAATCAGGAATTTACCTTGTTCGCATCAGAAGTAAATCAGGAGAGGTTCTTCATAAGGAGCGACTGATCATTGAGTAGCAAGTTTTTTATCAGTCTCCTGTGTAGTCGGGGTTTGGCGTAGGGTCTTTTGCTCCAAGCTCTGATTTCCACCGCATCAGTTCTTGCAGCAAACTATCTTTTACATCTGGCAGTTCCGTCGAAAGGTCTTCAGACTCCTTGGGATCTCTAACTACATCGTATAACGCAACCTGTTCATCTTCATAAAAGTAGATCAGTTTGAAGTCTCCCTTCCGAATAGAAGATGAAGGCAACCCTCTTTGCGGGCTGTAATGTGGAACGTGAAAGAAAATGGGCTTTTCGCGTTGATTATTTTTTACAATCGACACCAATGATTGCCCATCCGCTGTCTCACTGTTGATACCCAGTAAATTCATAATCGTATTGTGAATGTCGGTTCCGGAAACCGGAGCGTCTACAATTTGTCCTCCCGAAAACTGGTTTTCACCGTAGACGATAAAAGGGACTCGCACGCCACCTTCATATAGATAGCCTTTTCCTGCATTCAGTGGGAAATTATCTGTTGGAGGAGTATGTTTGGCGAAAGCCGGAACCTCTTTCACGGATAGTCCTCCATTATCAGAAGTGAAAATGATCACCGTATTTTCCATCAGTCCGAAATGCTCCAGCGAATCCAATAGCCGCCCTACGTTCTGATCGATCCCTTCCACCATAGCGGCATAGTGGGGATTCGGAATAGGACCGTCATCTTTTCCACCAGCTTTGGTGACATATTTTTTGGTTAAGTCTGCTCTCCCTTCGATCGGTACGTGAGGTGCATAGAAATTCAGATATGCCAAGAACTTTCCATCGATACTTTTGAGATGATCGATGAACTGGTCTGTAAGTACATCAGATAAAAAATCACCCTCTTGCGCATCCGCTTTGATATCTTCCATCCCATGATTGAAAAAAGGGTAGTAAAATGAATTTGGAAGACCGTGATAGCTGGCGGCATACGTCTGATCATAGCCCTGATTTTTTGGAGAGGCCTTACCTCCTCCCAGGTGCCATTTTCCAAAGTAAGCAGTCTGATAACCTGCTTTTTTTGCTACTTCGGCACTGGTCTGAAAAGCTGTATCAAGTGCTTGCGCTATCGGCGGTGTTTGTAACTTTTGATTGGGACCAGCTTTCTGATTTCCATGGATGTGTTCGGTAATATTGACTCTGACAGGGTGGAGTCCTGTGACAATACTTGCGCGGGAAGGACTACAAAGTGAAGCCGGTGCATAACCATTGGTAAACCTGACACCTTTTGAGGCAAGCTTATCAAGGTTGGGCGTTTCTATAAATTTATTCCCGTAACTACTCAGATCGCTCCAGCCCAGATCATCTGCGACAATGACGATGATATTCGGATTTTCTGTGGGTTCTTTAGTTTCGCATGCCAATATTCCGGCAATCAGGAATAATAAAAAACAATATCTGCTTAGGCTTTTCATAAATACTCAATATAAAACAAGGCAATGACACATTGCAACGTGCCATCGCCTTTTGTTCTGTTGTTATGGTAAGATTTTACTTTTGTATCAATATCCTGCGGGTAAACATTCCTCCTGCACTTTCCCATTTGATCAGGTAAAAACCGTTTTGAATACTTCCCAGCTTATCGTTGTTAAGAGATTCTGAAATCTTCACGTTTTTGTCCCGTATTTCTCCTGCAAAAATCGTTGCTACTTCTGCACCTGCAAGGTTGATTAAACTCAGTTTGTGAAATCCCGGTTTTTCGATATTCGATTCGAATGTCAGCTGAGATGAAGCCGGGTTAGGATATACTTTCAGGCTTAAAAGCTCTTCCTTTACAAAGGTCGGGTCTCCGCCCCCATTGCCCGGATCAGCACCTACCGGAACAACAGATTCGAAAGTGGTACCAAAGTGTACTTCATCCACTCTGTAATTGATGGATTCGGTCGCATTTCCACCTTCGGTCGCACCTTCAGCTCTGAAGAAAATGTGATCAATTCCGTCGTTTAACTTGTCTGTAGAGATTACTGCATCTGCATCATCCTGAGATGGTTCAGAATTCGGATCAGGGTTTAACCACAACCATGCTGAGTCTTCACTTTCGTCACCGGAAAACTGGACATAAACTACAAACCAGGAATTTTCTGAAGCCTCTGTATCCGTATCAATAGTCTGGACAGCACTATTCCCAGCCAGATCGATAATTGAAATGTTGGTTGGCCCGAATTTTTTTCCAAAAATCACAGTAGGCTGAGATCCGACGGAAAAACCACCCTGAGCCACACCACCTCCTACAACATCAATATCGGAAAGGAAGCTTAACCAGTAACCATTGCCATCATCGGTGACAGGGGTTGCCAGTGGCCTGATGTATCTTGAATTGACAGAGCCATCGGATGTAAGATTTACTTTGTTATCAAGACCACTAATACCCGATACGGAAACATTACCTTCCTCAATAGTGGCAGGTCCGCCTCCATTGTCAGCGATTTCCCACGAGCCACCCCACTGGGTACCGCCAGCACCAAGTCCGTTAAGGGCAGCACCGGCAGGATATCTGAACTGATCCCTGGCAATCAGGTTATCCGGAATTACCTCTTCTATTTTAGAAACATCCGAATAGTTGTAGCCTAGTCTTATCTCATCAATGGCAAACTCCACTCCGGCAGTTCCCGAACCTTCAATTCTGATTTTATCAAATCCATTGTTCATTGCAATTGCATTACTGGCGTTAGGCTCAATGATGATATCAGCAGTATTATCAGCAGGCTGTATTTCAGGAACACCATAGTTGATCCACAATCTAATGGTCTCTGGTCCCCCACTATTAGAAAAATCTATTCTTGCTAAAAACCACGCTTCACCATCAGAATCAATATTGGTAATTTCATCAGTTGGTGTAGAAGTAATCCCATAGGAATTGAATCCTGCTACCCTGCCAAAGCCTACCAGCTCAGTATCGCCATCCATGATCACCAGTCTGGCTTCCGCATTGATATCTGTGGCACTGCGTACATCCATCAAAAAGCTGATCCATACCTGAGAACTGTCATCTGAGAAAGTTGCAGAAAGCGCTCTGTCATACTGAATTGCTTCCGAAGCAAAGTTCGCCAAAGCTTTATTTCCTTCGAATAGGGCAAATTCCGTTTCGATATTTCCCTCTTCAATGGTTATGGCACCTGATGTAGTCATCCACGGTCCGCCCCAGCCATCGGCACGCATACCTTTTCCGTTAAGATCTTCACCAACTGTGTAATTAAAGGAGTCGAATGTTTCCCCGGCAGTAAACAAATCTTCAACATCTTCCAGATCAGGTGGCGTAATTTCATCGAAAGAATTACCAACATAGATGTCATCAATTTGTGTTTTTGTAGCGCCAGCGTCCTGTTTGAAGCCTATTCCTCTAAAGCCTCCATTCAACTCACTCGCTGCAAATACTGCGACTTCACTACCCAGCGCAGGGGTCGTTCCCGGACTCGGATTGATGTATAACCTCACTGAGTCAGCCTCTGCCGTTCCGTTCGTTTCAATACGTGCTACCAGCCAGAATTCTCCGTCGGCACTCTGATCCGGCACTTCTACTTTTCCAAACGGACCGAAACTTAAAACACCTAATGCATCAGGTGCATTGGATTTACCAATCGCAACAAACTGACCATTGCCTCCACTAGCACCGAAAGTCTCCGATTCATTGTTTACCAACATTACATTCACCACTCCGTTGTCCTCTGTGGTACTATCGAAAGCCACATGAAAGCCCAACCAGTAAGTCAGTCCATTGTCATCATAGTTACTTGCCAACGGTCGTACATATCTCAGAGCACCATCACGGGCATCCAGGGTAAGTGAATTCCCTGTCGTTCTGGTAAATACAGTCGTATTGGTAACACCTCCTGATGCAATAGTCGCGTCTGCGTCACCTCCAAGTTTTTCCCATGGTCCGGCCCAGCCATTTGATTCATCGCCATTCATTTCGAGATTACCTCCCGCAGTATATTCAAATTTTTCAAACGCAGGATCAGGGTTTGCCAACGCACCCAAATCATCAGGTACGATATCGGTGAAGAAGCTTCCCAGGAAAATATCGTCTACTCTTGCCTTAGTGGCACCAGCGGTAAATTTGAAACCTACCCCCTGAAAACCACCATTCAATTCGGGAGCAGCAAAAACTACTGCCTCCGATCCTGGCGCAGGTTCCTGTGAAGGGTCGGGGTTAATGTATAACCTTACTGAATCTGCATCATCGGTACCATTCGTTTCGATTTTGGCTACCAGCCAAACAGCGTCGTCAGCAACATTTTCCACCTCCTGCTTGCCAAAAGGTCCGAATGACAAAACTCCCAAAGCCCCGGGCTCATTTGTCCTCCCGATAGCAACGAACTGACCGTTTCCACCACCTGCACCAAATTCTTCACTGTCATTGTCTACCAGCATTACCACCATTTCCCCTGCGTCACCTTCTACTCCGGCACTGTCAAATTCCGCATGAAAGGCAAACCAGTAGGTGCTGCCGTTATCCAGATATGGAGTTGCCAATTCTCTTTTAAATCGTGTGGTTCCACTTCTTGCATCCAGGAACAAAGAGTTACCGGAAGTCTGTTTCAATAACGTACTGTTTTGAATACCTCCCTCAACGATCGGCTGATCGGAACCGCTCAACTGAGTCCAGGGACCGGCCCACCCATTTTCTGCTGAGCCTTTTGTGTCGAGTGAGTCTCCAGCGGTGTAATTAAACTGCTCGAATGCAACATCCGGAACTTCAAAAGTTTCAATATCAGCAGGGACGATGTCTTCAAAATCCAGAGCCAGGTAAAAATCGTCAACAAGTGCCTGAGTAATTCCACCACCATTTTTAAAACCAATCGCCTGGAATCCTCCATTTAGTTTAGTGGTAGTGAATTTGGCCACCTCTGTACCAATTGCCGGTTCTCCGGTTGTAGATGGATTGATAAATAGTCTGATCGTATCTGCGTCCGCATCACCTGACATCTCCAGCTTGGCAACCATCCAGTAGGAACCATTCGCGCCATCCTGTGCAACCACTGAGCCAAACGGGTTTCCAAAGCTAAGAATACCCAGCGAGTCTGATGAGTTAATTTTCCCAAAAGAAACGGCCTGTCCGGCTGGACCGCCCGCAGCGAATGTAGTATCTGCTAAAATCATGACTAACTCACCCCCATCGGCATCTGCATTCATAAAGTTGACATTGAATCCAAACCAGTAGTTTTCTCCATGATCAACGTATCTGTTGGTCAATCTTCTTGACATCCTGGTCAGTCCAAGTGCTGCATCAATCTGTAATGAGTTTCCTGCGGTATTAAATAGTAACTCAGGGTTGGCAATAGAGTCGGAGGATATTACCTGATCCGGACCAGTCAGTAAAGACCAGGGGTCGGCCCAGCCGTCACCAGCAGTGCCCTGTCCGTCAAGTCCCGCTCCGGCTGTATAATTAAAGCTTTCACTGACAGGCGAATAAACCGGAACTTCTACCGTATTGGTTGGGATCACATCTGCAAAGGTCCGCCCTAAAAAGATATCATCGTAATTCGCAACAATCGGAGGGTCAGCAGGGTCGGCTGCCTCTGCTCTGATTGTGATAGCGTTGATCTTTCCGCCTCCATTGAGTTTACCTCCAATAAAAGTAGCTACTGCATCCTCATTGGATGGCATCACAGCGCGATCAGGGTTGATAAACAGTCTGATAGTGTCAGAGGCATCATCACCAGTGAAGTTAATTTTTGAAACAAGCCAGTTAGGTCGATTTGCTTCGACACCATTAGCCCGTACCAATGTACCTCCAAATGCTCCGACGGCCAGATTGCCATCAAAAAGTCTTCCAAATAAAAATTTCAATCCCTGCCCGGTCGTCGTATCACCCAGTAAAAGGTTGGTCACGTTGGCGCCAGATTCCTCGATTTCGAGGTTAAAAGCGAGCCAGTATTCACTACCATCATCTGTAATTTCTGTATTCAGAACCCGTTGGTAGCGCACATTGATAGAGTCTGTTTCTGGAATATTAAACTGAAAGTAAGAAGTGCTTCCTACCCCGGTCCGGTAATTTTCTATGGTATCACCCAGAATCATTTGGTCCACACCATCAACCAGTTGCCAGGCACCATTCCATCCCGAACCTCCATTGGCTCCCTCCAGGCCACTCCCGGCTGTATAGTCAAAATCTTCCGAGACGATAACCTGGGCTTGCATGCTGAAAGCCATTGACAGTACAAAAACTAAGGATAAGTATAATTTTTTCATATGCATTATTTTGGTGTTAATGTCCTAAAATTTATTCCCAACCAGTATTTTGGTTATACCCAAACTGTATAATCTGATTGGTAGGGATAGCGAAAAGAGTTCTGATATTGGTATAGGCGTCAACGCTTACTGTACCTGTAGGCTGTATACCTTTTTGATTTTTCTGGCTGGCACCATGGGCTGTCATAACTTCCACAGCTTCGCCTCTTCTGACTAAATCGAACCATCTGTGGTTTTCAAAAGCCAGTTCCCGTCGGCGTTCATCCTGTATGGTTTGCTCCAGTTCTTCGACAGTTCCTACGCTGATGGTACTGACCCCAGCCCGTAACCTGATTCTGTTGATGATTCCGATAGCAGTTTGATCCAGCCCATTAACCTCAACCAGGCATTCAGCTAACATTAAACGAGCATCAGCATATCTGAACATGGGCCAGTTTACGTCTGTAATTCCTATATCGAGCAATTCAAATGCGTACTTTTTCATCCATGGGATGGTATCAGTAGAATTTTCGGGTACATAAAATCCGATATTATGCACCAATCTTTCATCGTTTTCTTCGTAGAGGTCTATTAAATCCTGAGTCGGCTGGTTTTGTCCAGCCCTGGATTGAGCCAATTGTCCAAAAGCAAGCAAGTCCCCTCCGCTGTTGAATGGTACAAATGCAGTAATAAAATTGGAGCCCTGCCCCAGATCAAATGAATATTGGATTTCGAAGATTGATTCTGAATGGTTTTTGTTCGCAGGGTCAAAAACATCTCTGTAGTTACTTAGCAGTGAATAGCCGAGCGTTTCTAATTCCTGTAGCACGGGGATCGCCTCAGCATATTGCTGTCTTGCCATATGCATCTTAGCCTTGAGCATCAATGCGGCACCTCTTGTGGCTCTTCCAAAGTTTCCTGCATCCCATGAAGCTGGCAATGCACCGATAGCTTCGTTTATATTCGTAAACAAAGTGTCATAAACGACATCCGCAGATAGTTGCTCCGTGAATTCTGCCGACAAAGCACCATCCAGGGTAGATGCAGTAGATAGTGGCAAGGGAATGTTTCCATAAATCCTGACAAGATTGAAAAAATACCAGGTCCTTAAAAACAGCACCTCACCTCTTCTTTGACTTTTTAACTGAGGGTCAGAAAAAGAGATAGGATCGATATTTTCCAAAACGAAAGTACATCTGGTAACCCCATCGTACGCTTCGTTCCAATAACCGGATATCGCACCATTATCAGGTGTCATTAAAAATTCATCAAACTCTTCATTTTGAATACCTCCTCTGTCACTTGCATTGAATTGAAAACTCGTATTGTCTGAACGATTCTCTCCAAACCTCCACTGCAGGTTTTGATGAATTGCCCTGTTTTTCACATAAGCAGCGTTGACAGCTCTGGTAATTTCATTTTCATCCTTAAAAAATGAATCTACTGTAAATGAGGATTCCGGTGCTACTTCCAAAAAGTCTTCACAGCTGCTTAATACTAAACAACCGATGATCGATATAATAATTTTTATTCTCATGTTCATTATTGCTTAGTTAAATGTCACGTTCAGTCCTATTGTATAAGTTCTTGCGATTGGAAAACTTCCCTGGAATACATTCCTAACCAATGTATTGTCACCGGACCTGGCTATCTCAGGATGTCCAAGCTCAAACTCCTGATATATGATAAATGGATTTTGAACACTGGTAAACAATCTCAGGCTCTGGAAAAATTTCTTTTCCCACGAGGCAGGTACAAGTGTGTAGCCAAACGTAATATTTGAGATGGCCAGAAAGTCATTGTCCTTCACAGAGTCCGAGTTTGGTATCCGCCATCTTTGGGTTCCTGATACTGTTGTAGGAATGGTTTTGGTAGCTGGATCATCACCAGGGCGAAATCGGCCTTCAAACGATCTTAACACATTAAAGACTCCATCGAGATTTTCTGTTGACTGCTTACTGATGTCAAAAATCTGACCGCCAACTTCACCATTCATGATCACTGTCAAGTCAAAATTTCTATATCCAAAACGATGTGTGATACCATAAAAGAAATCAGGAAGCGGGTTTCCAAGTATCACATAGTCTTCCTCTTCTTCCAGCCTGCCGTCACCATCGCCATCTACGTATTTAATGGAACCCTCAACTGCTCCCGGATATTTAGGTACATTGGGATCGTCGATCTCTTCCTGAGTAAATAATCCTGTAATCTGTAATCCTCTGTAATTACCGATAGGTCTTCCTACCTCAGTAATTGTAAATGCAGTACCGTTCCCTGCTGCACCCCGCAATAATTGTTCGGTAGAAAGCTCTTCTACGAGGTTTTCATTTCTGGTGAAATTAAGATTGAAGTCATAGGTGAAATCTCCGGACCTGACAAGATCATTTGTATTCAGGTCAATTTCAATACCCCTATTCCTGAATTGACCTGCATTACCAGGAATACTACCGAATCCTGTTGACCTTGGAACAGGTATGCTAGTCAGGAAATCGATGGTTCTCATATTGTAATAATCGAGCGCCAGATAAATCTTGTTTTTTAACAATCCGATATCCAATCCTATGTCGAGCTCTTCCGTCTCTTCCCAGACTACATTGGCATTAGGGAGTCCGTTTACCACGCTTCCTGGAGCAAGATTGACGTTGTTACCTGATCCAAAGACATAATTGACTGATCCCACATTTCCTTGAGCTGCAAAATTTCCTATTCCCGAATTGGAACCACTGAAACCGTAAGCAACTTCCAGTTTCAAGTCGCTAATGATGGCACTAATTGCTGTTTCCTTGTAAAATGATTCGTTTGAAATCCTCCATGCCAATGCACCGGAAGGAAAGAAACCAAATCTTTCTTCTGCTCCAAAACGGGAAGAACCGTCAACCCTGGCAGAAGCCGTGACATAGTAACGATCATCAAAAATATAGTTTACTCTGCCTAAATAAGAGATTAATCGATTAGCAGTAGCGCCTCTGGAGCCCACAAAATTGTTTACATTTTCTGAGTCTACATTACCAGAAAAAATAGGCTGAAGAAAAGCTTCTTCGATCAGGTTTCTGGCGCCAATAGAAACGCCCTCTGCTCTTCTTCTCTCCATGGAGTAACCTATGATCGCTGATATGTTATTTTTTCCAAATTTTTTATTGTAGTTCAAAGTATTCTCCCAAACCCAGTTTTTTCTTTTTTCTTCATTGTAACCAGCAGATGACAATCCTGACCCTTCGGGATTAGGCATCAAAGAGGTCCCTGGCAGACGTGAGGGAGTGAAAGTATCGGTAGTTCTTGTATTGAAATTATAGCTAAAAGACGTTTTGGCTGTCAAACCGTCAATGATCTTTAGCTCAAGATTAACGCCTGTCAACATAGAATGATTCTCTCGAATATCCCTTTGCCACTGCATTTTTGCAACCGGACTGGCTACCCAGAATGAGGTAAGGTCCCCAAGCGCGGCACCAAGTAATTCCCCATTGCTGTTTCTGACAGGTGCAGATGGGTCAGCCCAATAAGTGGATAGTACTGATCCGAAAACACCAAAACCACTGGCTGCATTTGGTTCCGTATTACCACCAATCCTTCGCGTGTAACTGGGCGCCAGGTTTAGATTATAGGTAAGGCGATCCGATATTTTTCCCTGGACTTTGGCCTGAGCGTTGAACCTTTCAAAATCGGTTTCAATAACCACACCTTCCTGCTGTAAATGCCCGATCGTTACGTTATAGTTAACTTTGGGTGTACCTCCATTCAGGCTCAGGTTATGCTCCTGAAAAGTTCCTCTTCGCGTCAATTCATCAAACCAATTCGTCCCCTCCCCGTACTGCTCAGGATTACGAAATGATTCAGGAATCTGATCTTCCGGGATATCTTCTTCTCTGAGCGTGCCTCCGCTGTTTGCAATCAGCCTGTCTATTTCCCTTTCACGCATGAACCTGGCTAGTTCAGTGGCATTCATCACATCTGGTTTCTGATAGTCCGGAACTTCCGAAAAACCAGCTCTGCTGTTGAGTGTTACCGTTGGCTTACCTGTCTTACCACCTTTGGTCGTGATAATCACTACACCGTTTGCAGCACGTGAGCCATAAATGGCTTTCGCCGATACGTCTTTCAAAACGCTTATTGATTCGATATTGCTGGTCGATAACCAATTGAGATCGAAATTATTTCCACCACCTCCGATATTACCAATCGGGAAACCATCTATGACATAAAGCGGATCATTATTGTTAGCAGAACCAACACCACGAATGGTCACCTGCACACCGCCACCAGGTTCGCCGGAAGCTCTGGTTTGAACACCAGCCGCCAATCCCTTTAAGGCCTGATCAAATGAAGCGACAGGCAAATCCTTTATTTGTCCGCTACTTATTTGAGTAACTGATCCGATCAGATCAGCTTTTCTCTGTTGACCATATCCTACAACCACTACTTCATCTAAAAGCTGCAAATCTTCTTCCAGGATCACATTGATCAGGATTCTTCCCTGAATAGCTACTTCCTGCTGCTGAAAACCAACGTAGGAAAATATCAGTTTTTCGGCATTTGCTTCAATAGCAATTCGGTAATTTCCATCTATGTCAGTGATGGCAACCTGTGAAGTACCTACCACTTGCACCGAAGCTCCGGGCAATCCTTCTCCAGTAGTATCGTCAGTAACTTTTCCGGTGATGACAGTTTCCTGAAAAGCGTTGGCATGAAGCAACCCTACTGTGCACGTAAATAGTAAATAGGTAGCGAGTAAACGTATTTTCATATTTTGCATTTAATGAATTCAAACATTCTTTAGCAGAATGACAGAATAGTAAACTAAACATTAAAAATTTATCAAAAATCAATTCTAAACTAAGCTGACTATTTCAAATTTTTCAGAAATTTAACTGGCAGTTCTTTCCAATCCATCCTGTACTATGCTGATACAAAACATCAATGAAATCGTTTTAAAAACAATCCGTCGGGCAGGTCATAGCAGGACAGTATCACGTTTCTGCTCTGCTAATTTTCTTGCATAACTTTCTAAATCCTTATTCGAATATGAGATTACTTTCAGCACTTATTTTATGCCTGTTAGCCACTCCTGTCCTATCGCAGGTCAGCAAAATCAGTAATGTAATTCCACGGCTTGATATCAACGGTCAGATTGTAGATGCACACGATGGCAGAGTTATACAATTCGGAGAAAAATACTATTGGTATGGCACACAATACGGTAACACTAACGGATTTACAAAAGCCAATAAATATGTGGTGTATAGTTCTCCCGATATGATGAACTGGCAACTGGAAGGTAATCTACTCGAAAATGCTCCGAAAGGCGTGTATTACAGACCCCATGTGATTTACAATGAAAAAAACAAGCAATACGTTCTCTGGTACAACTGGTATCCTAAACTGTGGAATGGTCAGTTTGGTGTGGCCGTCAGCAAATCTCCTGCCGGACCGTTTCTTATCGCAAATTCTGATGTAAAAGTGTCCAAATCCGAAATAGGTGTCGGTGACCTGGGACTGTTTGTCGATGATGATCAGCAAGCGTATGTTTCATACAACAGTATTCAAAATCATCAGTTGGTTGTTGAACGGCTCAACGAGGAATATACGGCATCTACATTTGAAACTAGCGATATCATTGCAGAGCATGTAGAGGCAGGCTCCATGTTTAAGCGTGCCGGTACTTACTACCTGTTGACAGACTATACCTGCTGTTTTTGTAATTTCGGATCAGGCGCGAGAGTTTATACATCCGGTAGCCCATTGGGTCCGTACCGGTTTTCATCAAATATCAACCGCTACCCCGGAGAACCTGTGCCAGGCCTGACCGATGGGAAATTGATGGGAAACAAGCCGTACGAGATGGATGTCAAAAATGAATTGATACTCACGACCATGGATGCTGGAGCTATCAGCGAAGTAGTCATTCATACTTTTACGGGTAATCGAAATGGTCAGTGTGGGCAGGTTGATCAACCGAGCGTACATCCCAAGATCGCCATCCCTGCTTTTGAGTTTTATGCCGCGAATGTCAGGATCAGGCCGGAAGCTGTATCAATAGATACTTTAGGTCTTAGCAACAAACTTACTTATCGGTTTAGTTACAAAATCACCTCGGATGTCAAAGTCAAAATTGCTGATGGGTTTCCTTTTCAGAAACTCTCCTTGCTGGAAATAGAAACCAACAATCCAAAAGGAATTGAGGTTTTTCTGGCAGGTGAACAAATTGAGAAATCTCCAATTATTCCGGCACAGCAATCCTATGTGATGGAATTGTCCACCAGAGACGGTATACAATATATCTGGATGGGCGACTTGTGGGGCTCAGCGACAGATCATGTGAAGGGACACGACTTTCAATATTGGAGTAAACCACTTCGATTCAACAGCGATGGCACTATTCAACGCCTTCGCTGGACAAATGAATGGGAAATTGCCTTGGCTAAGTGACGCTGCTTTTAATTTGATCGGTAAACCGGATTTCGGTGAATTACAATGAATTTCTTTCTATGAAGACAAAATCGTTCTTTTCCTGAAAAAGCGTCTTTGTTTTGATCATGTTTGCAACCGTTTTTCCCATGGCTTTGAAATCGGTTGTCATTACTGTAATGCCATTTTCCAGGACTTCCTTCAGAGGTGTCTCATTGTATGAAATGATGCCCACATCCTCTCCGGTTATCAGTCCTTTTCCCCGAATAGCTTTTATAAGATTGATCAAATCATATTCATCGATTACGATAAAAAGATCGCCCTTTTTTACTTCCTGATCTTCCATCACCTGATCAATTACCTGCATATCCATTTGATACTTATAGCCAAAATCGTTGAATCCGCGAATAATCTCCTTTGGGTATGGATAAACTTCATCGACAGGAAAGACCAAATTGATTTTTTCATACTTTTTGATATCCTCGATATTTTCTTCCAGTGCCCCGAAAATATCTTTTCTAAAATCCTGGTAGATGCTTCCAAAATTACCAACGAGTTCCGGGATTAACCTGTCCAGAATAATGAGTTCGGTATCAGGAATTTTTTTTAGAGTACTTTTTACCCTTTCGTCTATAACGTGGAAGTTGGGCATCACCACGTAGTAAGAGTATTCTCCCAGTTTTTTAGTAACCAGGTTATCGAATATTTCCGGGTCGCAGTGGTGAATAAAGAGATCGACAAAAGCCACATCCCCAAGCCCTCTGACGATGGAATCATAGATCATTTTTTTATAAGGGCTGAGCTTGTTGAAAATGAGGCATACATGGATTTTTGAAACCAAATCTGTATTGGCAATGAAATGTCCTTTGCCTTTGACGCTGGTAATAAAGTTTTCTTCTTTCAGATAGGCATAAGCCTTTTCTACAGTATCCCGGGACAGCAAATAGGTTTCACTGATAGCATTTATCGAAGGTATTTTATCTCCGATGTTCAGTTGCTTTTTTTCTATCCCATTGATAACAGAGTCTATAATTTGCTTGTATTTCGGCGTTTTTGACTCTGGATTAATACTAAATTCCCACATATCCTGATTTTTCAACTACAAATATATAACTTTTACCATGTCATTTTAGGGTGGTTTTAGTCAGCATAGTACAGGATGGAAAACGTCCTGGCGAAACTTTACTTTGTTAGAAAACATATAGTACCCATTATGCAAATTTCTGATTCAATAGCCAAACTGGTAAATAATACCTGGGATGATAAGCAAGCAAAGAGCTTAGCACCTGATGAAGTAGAATTACTTTTGTATCGTTCCAATATCCTCGGCGCTGATCTACGTGTCACTAATTACGGCGGTGGGAATACAAGCTGTAAAACAGTAGAAACCGATCCGTTGACAGGCGAGGAAATCAAAGTGATGTGGATCAAAGGTTCTGGTGGAGATATCGGAACCTTGAAGCGTAGTGGGCTGGCAGGATTGCATCTGGAAAGACTTCATAACCTGAAAAAAAGATACCGGGGACTTGCACATGAAGATGAGATGGTTGGCCTTTTTAATCATTGCATTTTCGATCTCGATTCCAAAGCTCCCTCAATAGATACGCCACTTCACGCCTTCCTTCCCTTTGATCACATAGATCATTTGCATCCGGATGCTATCATAGCGATTGCTGCAGCCAAAGATGGAGAAGCTATTATGAAAAAGCTCTGGGGAGATAAAATGGCTTGGGTTCCCTGGCAAAGGCCTGGTTTTGATCTGGCACTCAAACTAGAGCAGGCTTATGAACAAAACCCGGGGATAGAAGGTATTATTCTTGGAGGACATGGTCTATTTACGTGGGGTGATACTGCTCTGGAATGCTATAAAAACAGTCTCGATAAAATCAATACTGCCATTGAATATCTGGAAAATAACTATGGTGTCAAAAACCCAGTATTTGGTGGATCAGTAATTAACTCCCCGGATCAGCGAATCATTACAGCTCAGTCGGCTGTTCTCGCACCAACACTTCGGGGTCTCTGCAGTAGCGAGAACAGGATGGTAGGTCACTTTTCGGCTGACGAGGCAGTATTGGAATTTATCAACAGCAAAGATCTTGCAAAACTGGCTCCTTTGGGTACCAGTTGCCCGGACCACTTCTTAAGAACAAAGATCAAACCTTTGGTTATCGATCTATCTCCTACCGAAGACCTTTCAGATCCTGAAGCGATTAAAAAAAGGCTTATTCCGCTTTTTGAGCAATATAGAAAAGACTATAGGGACTATTACGAATCGTGCAAAAGAGCGAACAGCCCGGCTATGAGAGATCCAAATCCAGTCATCATTTTATGGCCTGGAATAGGGATGTTTTCATTTGCGAAAAATAAGCAAACCGCCCGTGTCGCAAGCGAATTTTACATCAATGCGATCAACGTGATGAAAGGTGCTGAAGCGATCAGCTCATACACTTCTCTGCCATTGCAGGAAGCATTTGACATTGAATACTGGCTACTTGAAGAAGCAAAACTTCAGAGGATGCCCAAAGAACAGCCGCTGAGCAGAAAAATCGCGCTCATCACAGGTTCCGGCGGAGGAATTGGCAAAGCCATTGCTGATAAGTTCATCACTGAAGGGGCCTGTGTCGTTTTCACAGATGTGGATGAGAACAGGGTAAAAGAGGCGTCTCAGGATTACAATACAGATCAGGCTATTGCTGTAGAGCTGGACGTAACAAATGAAGAAAATATCAGCAAATCATTTCAAGCGGCCAGCCTCGCTTTTGGTGGAGTTGATATAGTAGTGAATTGTGCAGGTCTGGCCATTTCGAAACCGCTGGGAGATACCGCAGAAAGCGAGTGGGATTTGCTTCAGGATGTAATTGTAAGAGGTCAGTTCCTGGTATCAAAGGCAGGTGTGAAAATAATGAAAGAACAAGCACTGGGCGGTGATATCGTCAATATTGCCAGTAAGAACGGCCTGGTTTCCGGACCGAACAACGTGGGTTATGGAACGGCGAAAGGTGCTCAGATTCATATGTCCAGACTGCTTGCTGCTGAACTCGGACCTGACAAAATCAGGGTAAATGTTGTCAATCCCGACGCAGTGATAGAAGGTAGCAAAATCTGGGAAGGTAAGTGGGCAGCAGGTCGCGCCAAAGCATATGGTATTACAGTGGAAGAACTTCCGGCACACTATGCAAAGCGGACGCTATTGAACGAAATTATTGGTACCGAAGACATTGCCAATGCTGCATTTGCCTACGTCAGCGGGTTGCTATCAAAATCGACAGGGAATATCCTCAATGTAGACGGAGGAGTAGCTCCGGCATTTGTCAGGTAGGACATTCCTGTTTTACAGTTTTTTTCTATCTTACTTTAATCTATGCGGATTTCCAAAGACCAAATAGCAGATTTCAACAAATCGCTTGAAAAAAAACACACAAGACAGTATTTATATCTGAAAGAGGGATTAGAGGCTGAAAACATCGGAACAGACGAACTGATAGAAAAGCTTAAGTCTTTTCAAATAGCAATCCCAAGTTGGGCTCTGGGTACAGGAGGAACCCGCTTTGGCAGATTTCCCGAAGGCGGGGAACCGAGAAACCTGAATGACAAGTTGGAAGATGTGGGGCTGATTCACGCATTGAACAAATCCAGCGGTGCTGTTTCGCTGCACATTCCGTGGGATACGCCCGATGATTTTGATGCCCTAAAAGCAACAGCTCGGGAATTAGAAATTAACTTTGACGCGGTAAATTCCAATACGTTTCAGGATCAGCCTGAACAACAGTACAGCTATAAACATGGATCTATCTCCAGTCTGGACGAAAACGTGAGGAAGCAGGCGGTAGCACACAACATTGAGGTCATCAACATAGGAGATCTGCTGGGATCGAAAGCACTGACCATATGGCTGGCGGACGGAAGTAACTTTCCAGGCCAGTTAAATTTTAGAAAACGATACCAACAGACACTCCGATCACTAGAAGAAATATACAGAGAGCTTCCGGATGATTGGAAAATGCTCATCGAATACAAACCTTATGAGCCTAACTTCTACTCTATGGTAATACCCGATTGGGGAACTTCTTTCAATCTGGCAGGAAAACTTGGCAAGAAAGCATATACTTTAGTCGATTTAGGACATCACTTACCCAATACAAATATTGAACAGATCGTTTCCATCCTGATGATGGAAGAAAAACTCGGAGGTTTTCATTTCAATGATTCAAAGTATGGAGACGACGACCTGTCGGTCGGTTCCTTAAAGCCCTATCAGTTGTTTCTCATATTTGCCGAATTAGTGCAGGGAATTCAGGAAACACAAAACCCGGAACCTGCCTGGATGATTGACGCCAGTCATAACCTCAAAGATCCGATTGAAGACTTGCTACAGTCCACGGAAGCAATACTGATCGCCTATGCCCAGGCACTCCTGATAGACTTCACGAGTCTGGAAAATGCCAGGCAGGAAAATGACGCAGTCCGGGCACAGCAAGTCTTACAAAATGCCTATCGAACTGACGTAAGGCCATTGGTGAAAGAAGCTATGAAACAGGACAATGGCTGCTTAGACCCGATAGGTTTTTACAGAAAAAGCAGCATTAGAGAGCACCTAATCAAAGAAAGAGGTAGTCAGTCTGTTGCCACAGGACTTTAATAAATGGATAAAGCCATCGCTATATTCGACATTGGAAAGACCAATAAAAAGTTCTTCCTCTTTAATTACTCATTTGAGATATTGAAGCAAGAAAGTATCCGGTTTGATGAAACTACTGATGCAGACGGGTTTCCCAGTGAAGACCTGAAGAAGCTTGTCCACTGGGTTCGGACGACATTTGATAAATACAATCAATCTGATCGATATCAAATAACACACCTTAATTTTTCTACTTACGGTGCGAGCCTTGTTTATCTAAACGAAATAGGTATCGATACAGGCCTGTTTTACAATTATTTGAACCAGAATAGCTGAAAACCGCTGTTGAGCATTGCCAGATCCGGAGAGCATGATGTTAGTGAAACTTTATTGCTATCGAATTTTTGATCAAATAGCACGGAATATTGCTTTTCAACAGGTTTC
>JBCBHL010000025.1:0-35898 GCA_038525605.1 Bacteroidota bacterium | reverse complement strand
CTGCACTGAAGGTTTAAAACTTCGAGCTTTTTAATGTGTTTCAATATTATTTAATTTGCTTTGTAAAACTCGTTGTAACCGTTTTCGGTTATGAATTCTAAAACACACAATCAAAGATTGAATCGTCTAATAATCACCCGCAATTAATATTAAAACATTAAAAAAGCAAATTAAATAATATTGAAACACATTAAAAAGCTCGAAGTTTTAAACCTTCAGTGCAGCAATGCTCATAAAAACTCAGCATACTATGCTTATACTCAAAATTGACATTTTTCCTATCTTATCTGAGGCGTCTAAACAAATAATACATGAAAAGCCCGGCTGTCTATATTTGAACTATCTCACAAATATAAATCTACCGGGCTTCATCTAACTGGTCAAAAAAAAGTGCTTTTCACCGCTGTAACAATTTGAGAGGTACAGTATCAATCAAATTCTTCAACAGACAGAAAGCTTCATTTATTCGATCTGATGAGTGATATCGCCTTATCCATTTCTACATCTACCCCATCGATGAACTGCTTTAATGTGGGAATTATAATGTAATCCGGTATGACGCCCCGTCCCTGAGGATATTCCTTTTGGAGGGCAGTGAAATACTTCCAATATGGGAGATCTACCGTTATCTTAGAATTGGGCAACCTAATAGTAGTTGAATGACCACTCGTATTCCCATAGGCGCCTCCTCCAGTTTCCTGACCTATGAAGGTAGCCCATTGATTATCATACAATACAGATGCAACGTCTGCAGTAGTTGAAAAACTGATGCCATTGGTTAAGACATAAACATTTCCCTGAAACCGATCCTCATTCGGTGACCATTTCGCCAGTCCGGGATGATCAGGCCAGTAATGCCGACCATTTTCAGATTTTACTCTGTCGCTTTGACCGGCATAATGCTCCGTAACTTCTATTCGATCAAAATAATTGAAGTCAGAATCAGCCAGGTAGGTAACGAGCTCAATGCCGTAATCATCAGCACCTCCCCCATTATCTCTTAGGTCTATGATCAGGTTTTTAATGCCACTACCATTAATTTTTTTGAAGCTTTTTTTCAGAAAACTATAATACTTATCAGATTTACCTCCCGTAAAAGTCTTAATGGTCAATAGCGCATAATCATCTTCAAGCTTTAATGAACGCATCTCTTTCTCCTGCCTATCCTTTTTTTCTGCTATACTCGCCGGTGAAATGCCTTCAACAACAACTTTTCTTACTGTTTCTTCAAATGGCCTTTTATACTCAACAGTGTAAGATTGTGGCAATCCTGATTCAATAAAGTATTGTGGATATAAAATCCAAAAAAACAATTCCAAATACTCATATTTGAAACTCTCCACAAAACCATCTCCATTAATTCGTTCGAAAAACTCCGATAATATATCCTCTGTCTTCAATCCATCAATTGAAATGATCAGTGACCCTCTTTCTAATTTGTTGTCTGTGCTATGATCTTTTGAAACGACCATCTTTCCATCGAGAAAAGACACATCGAATGGAATTCTCATCAAATCATCCAGGTAAAAGTCCAAAACCCTGTTAGGCAATTCGGGTTGAGTATGTCCGCAACGGATTAAACTTAAAAGTTTTGAGACCTCTCCATAAAACTTAAACAAACTCATATCAGTCAATTCATTGCTGGTTTTTGCGTATGCTTTATCCATTTCCTCTTTGGAGGTAAATCTGTGCATGCCAGGATGAGATCTTTCCAAATTCTTTTTCAAAAACTGAATATCTTCCAGAGCTTCTTCCCTGTTAATATTCTGAATTGAACCCTGCGCATCGACTAAAACAGGCAGAAACACCAGAAGAATCGCTAATATTAACCTAAAAAATATATCATATATGATTTTTGAGATTAAAAAATACAATAATGGTACATTCTTTCTGTAATATTGATCTTTCCATGAACTACTTCTATAATCTATTGAATCTTCCTTCAACATCGCAAATACTATTGACCTAATAGGAGAATTTGTGTCCGTTACGGCACCTTGTCGAATAAAATTTGTTCTTTTCATCTTGAGTTTATTTATGACTTTAAAAATTTGAGTTTCATTAACTTAATTGCTGTCAGTTGACCATCTGCAGCTCATCGATAATATATTTTACACTAATCATCCAGTTCTCTTCCAATAAGCTTGCAGCTGATGCAAGATTGCCTACTCTGATGAAGTCAGTGATTTTCCGATGCATCTCAACCGAAGCATCTTTATGCATATCGTTCCAAAAAGCAAATTCATATAAGCTGATCTGAACACGCAAACTTGAAATGATCCGCAATGCATAGTTGTTTTGGTAGTTTTCAAGAAGCTTTTGATGAAATTGACGATCAAGATCCAGGATTGTAATTGATTCCGATGCACTTGTCAGCTTGGAGTTGATTTCGTCTAATTCATCTAACTGAACTTTCTGAAATGTGGATTTTTGAAGCGCTGATGACTCCAGTAAAGCCATCAATTCGTAGATTTCCTGTGCCTCATCTATCGATAATTCTGATAAAAAGAAGCCTCTATTAGCTTTATAGTTGACAAGACCCGTTTCTGACAGTTGCGTTAAAGCTTCTCGAATAGGCGTTACGCTAACCTCGAGTTCTTTGGCAATTGCCGGTAGAGATAATCGCTCACCAGGCTGATATTTTCCTGTGAGTATGTGCTTGAGCAATACCTCCCTAATTGCATCCTTGAAAATGAGTTTTTCCATAATAAAGTATATCTCGTTCACGAATTTAATCATAAAATACGATATCGTATACGATTTCATAGAAAAATTGAAAGGATTTGTCTTGTTTTGTAGTCTGTACAATTGAATAGACGATGATAAAAGTGATCAACTAGCGCATTGCGAAAAAATACCTGATTGATCATCCTTTGCTCTTTCCACAAAGTCTTCATGTGAATTAGAAACGATAAAGACAAAAACCATGATTCATTCAATGAATTAACTAGCTGTCAATCCAAAGATAGAATATTATTATTTAAACATATTAAAAATTTATCAACTAACATTAAAACATATTAATAAGAATCGTGGTTTATATTTGAGTAATGATTAAGAGTTAATTAGATGAAATATTCAAAGCTGATAAAAAGACTATATTTTCCTTACGTAATCGGATGGACACTTTCATTTTTTCTATTTACCATTTTCAGAGGTGTAGGCACGATTCCAACAGGAACTTTAAAAATAGATTTATACGAAGGGATGCTCCTGTCTTTGATAGTTGGTCCGTTATGTGGATTCCTATCTGCAGTTAATCAGCAGTATTTTGAGCGGTTAGTGAACAAACGTCTCGGTCCTCTCTACCAGCTTGTTTCGTTCAAACTCTTGAACACTCTTTTCTTACTACTGTTCATTTCAATTATCTCTTACAGCGTTCTGTCTGCGATCAAAAAAGAAATGATAGACATCAGGTCATTTGCTTTTCAACCAGAAAGCTTTGTCGCCTATCTATACATTTTAATTACCGATACCTTCTTATCTCTTTTCAGGAAGATCAGCATTTTGCTGGGAGAGGTTAAAATATGGAGACTACTCAATGGAACGTACTATGTACCCAGGCAGGAAGAAAAGATATTTCTATTCATCGATCTTCGAAGCTCTACTTCAATTGCGGAAACATTAGGACACTTACAATATAGCAGACTGCTTCAGGACATCTTCAATGACATTTCAATCATAGAAAAGTATGACGGTGAAGTATATCAATACATCGGTGATGAAATTGTTTTCACCTGGGATAGCGTCAATTCTACCGCGGTAAATAAAGCAATTTGCTCATTTCTCGACTTTCAAAATCTATTAAAAGATCGATCTGAAAAATACATACAGAAATACGGAATTGTTCCCACTTTGAAAGCTGGAATGCATGCCGGAATTGTGACGGCCGTTGAAGTAGGTAAAAACAAAAAGGAAATAGCATATCATGGTGACACCATCAATACTGCCTCCCGAATTCAGGATACCTGCAATACATTCGGTGAGAACTTCATGGTTTCACAATCCATCGCTGATGCTGTTAACAGCAATTTGCAATTCAGTTTACAAAAAATTACCGATATGAAGCTTCAGGGTAAATCTGTAGAAACTACTCTATATGCTGTACATAACGCCAACGATGTTTTAACTCAAAAAACTGAGATGAAGTTAGTCTCAATTCTTTAAACCCAAGTTACGTAATAGAATTTTCTAATGCTTAGCAACAGATTAAATTGAGTTATGAATTGGGTGATAAAGCATATGACAACTATCCCATTTCCTTAACTGGCAGTGTTTCTATCGCAAATCTTGGCGGTGGCTTTGAATTACTTGGCAATGAACCTATTATCATTGCTGGTCTGGGAAGAACATATGGGCTTGAGTTCTTATATCAAAAGAAGTTTACCAATAAAACATATGCAATTCTCGCTTACGCCTGGTTTAAAAGTGAGTAAACTGCGTTCGACGAGGATGGATTTTTACTCAGTACGTGGGATAGCAGACACCTTTTGAAATTTACCGGAGGATATCAGTTTGGAAACAATTGGGAGATAAGTAATTTGATCATTGGTTACCTCCAAATCTACTGGCGCAAAAGGTGTTTGTTGAGCCTATCACTTATCCTGTATAGATCATAGACTATTCTTATTTGAGTAGTGAAAGGCTTAATTCGTTCAACCAGACAGATATTAGAATTGACAAAAATGGAGTTTTACCAAATGGACATTCAACCTGTTCTTAGAAGTGCAAAATGTATTGGGTCAGCAGATACCTCAGGCGCCATCTTTTGGATTGGATAAACTACAGAAGGAGTTTTGATTAAACCGCAACGAGTGGTTGAAATCGAACAAATCAGCAATTCAACTCCTCTCCCATCGATCGGAATCGTTTTTGATTTTTAACAGTAAATAACCGGGTAGATCAATTTGATCAGCAATGGAAAAGTCATTGCCTGCAACACTGACTTTAATGGAATAGAGCTACTACACCTGTGCTTGTATGCTGCTCTATTCTATTTTTCCTGTTCTTTGCTACCTTTCGAATTCATCTTCACCAGTCTGCTCGGTGAAAAAATGCAGGTTCTCAAGATTGTCGATTTGTAAAATACCACCATTCGAATCAAAACTTACCGAGTGCTTTGTAATAGGCAAAAGAATAAATAATGGCCCGACATAATTGAGTTCCAGTACGTTATTATCTAAAATTTCATATTCGAAGGGATTGCCATTAACACTCACAATTCCAGGCTCGTCAAAATTCAAAACCTGTGTCGTATCTGATCGGTAAAACCAATCTCCGGTAAGCTGAGGAGTGATTGAGATATCATCATCCTCATCACAACCTGTGGCAAATAAGATTAAGAACATCAATGGTATACTAAGTAATGTTTTCATAGTGATCAACGTGCTAGATTTAACAAATTTACATAGAAACTGAACACTCACATCCTATTCTATGTCAAAGAATGGCAGAATCTAAAGTCATTAATCAACAGACAGCAGACAACAACAAATGGTTGGAGAAATAGAGTAAAACATGTTGAATACCTAAACAAATAACTTATCTCAAGGTCCATGCTCTTCAAAATTAAACTGTTATCAACCTATAGAATACGATTTTATCATAAAACTTTAAGGTCTGCAAGCCTAACCTCGCTCTTTGTTTGACGTTTAACTAACCAACGATTGCTTTTCCAACTCCAGCATTATTAAACCGACGATTGATCATGAAGTATTTTAACAGTGTAATCCTTGCCTTGTTTGTAATAGTCTCCTTCAGTTGCAACCAAAATGATATCAATGAGCGTGTCAGACAGTTTGAAGGAAATATAACGCTTGCTTCACAGGAAGCCGTGGATGATTTTGGGCAACAGGGTTATGAATCAGTCACAGGCGATCTGATCATAGATCATGATCCGGTATCAGGTACAGTTATTACTTCCCTGGAAGCATTATCGGGGCTTCAAAACATAGAAGGAGACTTGAAAATTTGGAATACATTTCAGCTAATTAATTTTAATGGGCTTGAAGAACTTGAAACGATCGATGGCGACCTGATCATATTGAACAATGAAAACTTAACTAATGTCACATCCCTCAATATGCTCAATTCCATCGGGGGAAAAATAAACTTTCATAACAACAGGCAGTTGAGAGCAACTGGTCAATTTGAAAGTCTCTCCTCAGTGGGACAGTCCATTTCGATAGTCGGCAATCCAAGACTGGTAACGATTGAAGGTTTTAATGAAATCAGTCAAATAAACGGACAGCTACAAATCTGGAGTAACCATAATCTACAGGAAATCAGTGGGTTCGTAAGTCTTGAGACGATCGACACAGATCTGGATATCAACGACAATGAAGTATTAACTCACTTAAATGCTTTTGAAAGTCTGAATCATGTAGGCTGGTCGATCAAACTTAATAATAATGATAATCTGGTAAGTACGGCAGGCTTATCCAATATAACCGAAATTGGTAAATCACTTGAGATTTCAGGAAATAAAAGTATCGAACAAATCGAAGGATTTCAACTCATCGAGGAAATACCGGAATTCCTGATCATTAATAGTAATGAAAACCTTAAAAAAGCAGAGTCTCTTGAGAAACTGAATAGTTGTGGGAATCTTTATGTTTTCAGCAACAACGCTTTGAATTCACTCATTTTCAATGATTTATCAACTGTGAATTACCAATTGTCTGTTTTGAGAAACCCCGAACTCACCACATTGGATGGATTTAACAATTTAGCGGTAATCGGATATGGTTTAGCTATCAATTCCAATGATCACCTGGCAGATTTCTGTGGCATCCAATCAATCGTTGCTAATGACTTTTCTGGTGCATATGAAGTTTATGACAATGCTATTAACCCAACTCAACAAGAGTTAACCGATGGAAATTGTAACTAAAGGAATTACTCTTTTGAGGTAAAAATTTTCAAGTAGCTTATTGATCGAATCAATTCAACAACTCGTTTCCCGTTGTTTTTTTAAATGAACCTGATTTAAAATGAATCAGAAGACATCTTCCGGATCAGGAATTATCACTTATGTAAACTATTGTATCTATCTTTGCAGATTAGTTTCTTTTAAGAGATTTATTGATACAAAACAGAATATCCGGTGGCAAATATTGTAGCAATTGTAGGGCGTCCAAATGTGGGAAAATCTACCTTATTCAACAGGTTGATTGAGAAGAAAAGGGCAATCATGGATAATGAAAGTGGCGTTACCCGTGACCGTCATTATGGTTATGCCGAATGGATAGGAAAATACTTCACTGTAATAGACACTGGTGGTTATGTAACAGGTTCCGATGACATCTTCGAAGATGCAATCAGGACACAGGTAAAGGAAGCTCTTGAGGAAGCAACCGTGATCTTATTTATGGTTGACACCAAAGACGGCGTTACAGGTATGGATGCAGATTTTGCCAATGTATTGAGAGAGGTCAAAAAACCGATCATCATGGTGGCAAACAAGGCGGACAATCAGGAAAGAATTTTTGCCAGCAACGAATTTTACAGTTTAGGACTCGGCGAAGAAATGTTTGCTATCTCTTCGACCAGCGGATCGGGAACTGGTGAGTTACTGGACAAGGTTGTTACTTATTTCGAAGAAGAAGGAATTGAAGATCCAGATTCTGAAACTCCCCGTATCGCTATACTTGGTAGGCCCAATGTAGGGAAATCATCGTTTTTGAATGCCCTACTGGGTAAAGAAAGAACGATTGTCACAGATATTGCCGGAACAACCCGTGATTCCATCAATACGCATTACAAAATGTATGGTAAGAATTTCCTGCTGACGGACACCGCAGGTATCAGGAAAAAAACGAAGGTCAAAGATGACATTGAGTTTTATTCTGTTCTCAGGTCAATTCAGGCTTTACAAGACAGTGATGTATGTATCGTCATGATTGATGCGGAACGTGGACTCGAATCTCAGGATATGAGTATCATCGCGCTTGCTCATAAGTATAATAAAGGAATTATGATTATGTTCAATAAGTGGGACCTGATCGAAAAGGATTCTAAAACCTCTGATAAAATTCGCAAAGAGATACAGGAAAAACTGGGTCCCTTGAGCTACATTCCTGTTTTGTTCACTTCTGTGGTAGAAAAACAAAGAATATTCCAGGCGATAGAGCTTGCCATGCGCATTTATGATAACAGGAACAAACGAATCGCTACTTCAGCGCTTAATGACGCTATGCTTCCTGAGATAGAAAGGTATCCACCCCCGGCAACAAAAGGAAAGTACATCAAGATAAAATACATTACCCAAATCCCAGGTAAGGCGCCCGCATTCGCCTTTTTCTGTAACCTTCCACAGTATATCAAAGAACCTTACGAACGGTATTTGTCTAATCGGATGAGAGAGCATTTCGATTTTGAGGGCGTACCCATCAGGCTGTTTTTCAGAAAGAAATGACAAATCTTAGCAAGGATAAATATTATCCCGTCTTTCAAAAGTTTTTACCGGATCGTAGTGCTGAGTACTGCTACGGTCTTTGGAAAAAACATGGATTTGAATTTAAAATAAAGAGAAGCAGAAAGACCAAACTCGGTGATTACCGATACGATCCCAGGTATAAAAAGCATATCATTAGTATCAATAATGACCTCAACCCCTATGCGTTTTTAATTACCTACCTTCATGAGGTAGCACATCTGCTTACCTATCAAAAACATAAAAACCGGGTAGCACCACATGGTACCGAATGGAAAAATGAATTCAAACAATTAACGCTACCGATTCTGACACCAGAAGTTTTTCCAGATGATGTGATACGAGCTTTTGCCAGATACATGAAAAATCCAAAAGCTTCCAGCTGTTCAGACCCACAATTGCTAAAAGCACTTGCGCCCTATGACCGGGTTCAGGGTACCTTTTTGAGTGATCTGAAAGCCAATGAATTATTTGATTTCCAGGGTCGGATTTTTCAGGTTTTAGAAAAAAAGAGGACCCGATATGTCTGTCTCGAAAAAAAATCTAATAAAAAATATCTGATCAGTGGCCATGCAACTATTGAAAGGGTTGCTGATCATTAAGTACAATTTACCATCAAAACAAATAATTAATAATCAATTAGTTAGATAAGCAACTTTCTGCTTAAAAGTCAAAATTTACCATACCACTCGAAAAGAAATTCAACGCATTACATTTGTCAATTGGCTTACAAATTAACATTCGCATCATTTAAAAAATTTGTTTTATTCAAAAAGTCCACATTTATTTGTGTCATCAAATACTTCTGAAAAGAAAGTTTTTGATTTATAAAGAAGAGGTGAGAGACAGGCTCGTTGACCCTCTGGCAACCCTCCTGAATTTATGTGGAAAAGGTGCCAATTCCTGATTCTGACGAACGCTTCAGAAGAATATAAATTGATAATTTTAACTAAGATGAAAACAAATTTCAGACATTTCAGCAAGTACCTCCCCAAAGATTCAATCGTAAGATTAGACAGTTCATTTAGATGCTGTTGCTGTTGTTGCTAATCCCGCTTCAACTACATTTTCTTTTACGTTTTTTAAATCATTTACGATGAATCAGAATTATTTCGAAACACAGGCAATACGCACGCAATCACCAAATGGGCAGTTCAGAGAGCACTCTACTCCTGTTTATATGACCTCAAGCTTTACATTTGAGGATGCGGAACATGCAAGAGCCTTGTTCAATGATGAAGCGGAGGGTAATATCTATACCAGGTTTTCTAATCCAAACAACAACGAGTTTATAGAGAAGCTTTGCCTGTTGGAAGGTGCTGAGGATGGCATCAGCACTGCATCGGGGATGGCTGCAATGTTTTCCAGTATGGCTGCCCTGCTGAAAGCAGGTGATCACATACTGGCATCCAGATCTGTTTTTGGATCTACTCATCAGTTGTTCACGAAAGTGTTTCCTAAGTGGGGAATCACTCACAGCTATGCAGATATCAACAATCCCGCTGAGTGGGAATCGAAGATAAGAGGTAATACCCGGATGATTTTCGCAGAAACACCTTCCAATCCTGCGCTCGACATTCTCGATTTGGAATGGCTGGGTCAATTTGCTAAAAAGCACGAGTTGATTTTAAACATCGATAATTGTTTTGCTACTCCTTACCTGCAACAACCTATCAAATGGGGTGCAGATTTGGTGACACACAGTGCCACGAAGTTTATTGACGGGCAAGGCAGAGCTATTGGAGGTGCAATTGTTGGAAGTAAAGAGCTAATCAAAGAAATCAGATTCTTTGCAAGACATACCGGACCGGCACTCTCTCCATTTAATGGCTGGATACTCTCCAAAAGCCTGGAAACACTTGCAGTCAGAATGGAGAAACATTGTGAAAATGCATTGAAATTAGCAGAACATCTTGCAGGCCACCCTGAAATTGAGTCCGTTAAGTATCCGTTTTTGTCCTCTCATCAAAATTATGAGATTGCCAAAAAGCAAATGAAACTCGGAGGTGGTATTGTCACGTTTGTTGTAAAAGGCGGGTTGGAAAGAGGTCGTAAATTTTTAAATTCCCTGCAAATGCTTTCTTTAACGGCTAACCTGGGTGATAGCAGAACTACTGTAACACATTCAGCTTCAACAACTCATTCAAAACTCACTGAGGCCGAACAGAAAGAAGTAGGAATTTTACCGGGACTGATCAGGGTTTCTGCCGGTCTTGAAAATATTAATGACATCATAGCAGACATTGATCTTGCTTTGGAAAAATCTAAAATACTGGAAGAAGAATTAATCTGAAAATGAAAAATATAACTCAAATATGTTGTTGCCCATGTTGTTGCTGTCTTGGTGCTTGTATGTACCAAAGCGATTACTTATGTCCGTAAGGGGAATATAAAAGGCAATATTGCATATTTCTCAAGCCTCTTCGGACATACCCGAAGAGGCTTTTTTTATACCAAAATCGACAAAAAAATAACTTTTAAAATATAATGGCTCTAATAATTGAAGACAAAGTAAGCAGCGCAGCTCAGAAAGATATTCTTGAGTTACGCGACAAAATCGACCGTTTCAACCAGGGACAGGAAGACGAAGAAAGGTTCAAACTATTTAGATTGGCACGTGGCGTTTATGGCCAAAGGCAACAGGGAGTACAAATGTTTCGCCTTAAAATTCCTTACGGAAAACTCACTGGCAATCAACTGGTTAGAATTGCTGAATTATCCGAAGAATATAGTAACGGCAACCTGCATGCCACCACCAGACAGAATTTTCAACTACATTATATCAAACTGGAGGACACACCACAAATGTGGGCAAGACTTGAGGAAGAAGGCGTTACTACCCGTGAGGCTTGTGGGAATACGGTCAGAAACATCACCGCATCAGCTCATGCCGGAATCGACCCGCACGAACTATTTGACGTAGTGCCATATGTTGATGCCACTTTCAACTATTTTCTGAGGAACCCAATTTGCCAGCAAATGGGTAGAAAAGTAAAGATAGCTTTCTCTTCGTCAGACCAGGATAGTGCATTGACTTACATCCATGACTTTGGATTTATTCCAAGAATAAAAGATGGAGAAAAAGGCTTTAAAGTTGTAGTAGGCGGTGGTTTGGGAGCCCAGGCAATTCTTGCTAAAACTGCCTATGAGTTCCTTCCGGCTAATAAATTGCTACCGTTCATCGAGGCTGGCATCAGAATCTTTGACCGATATGGTGAGCGCGAAAAAAGACACAAAGCGCGATTGAAGTTTTTGCTGGATGAAAAGAGGGGAATCGGGTTACAGGGCTTTCTGGATCTGATAGAAAAGGAATGGATCGCGAATGCAAATCAAACATTGGAAATCCCGTATTATGAAGAAGAAATTCCTTCTGATTACAAGCAAGTGAATAATATTCCAATATTAGAAGACAAGGCAGCCTATGAAAACTGGTTGGCTACTAATGTAGTTGAACAAAAGCAAAAAGGTCTTTTTGCGGTTCAGGTAAAGCTCCCTCTTGGAAATATTTCAGCAGAGACTACTAAAGCATTTGTAGAGAAGATCTCTGGTTATGTGGCGGATGACATTAGGGTAACGATCAATCAAGGACTGCTTCTGAGACATGCTCCAGAGGAAAACCTTCCATACATCTACAGTGTACTCAAAGAATTAAATCTGGCTGACCCTGGTTTCGATTCAATAGCGGATATCACTGCCTGCCCCGGAACAGACACTTGTAACCTAGCTGTCACTAACAGCACGGCTATTTCACTTATTCTCGAAGACATTCTTCAGAAAGAGTATCCTGAGTTGGTAAGAAACTCAGAGATCAGAATCAAGATCAGTGGTTGTATGAATGCCTGCGGCCAGCATATGATTGCTCAGATAGGATTCCATGGTAGTTCTATTAAGCACGGAAATCTGGTAGTACCAGCATTGCAAGTTGTGCTTGGAGGTGGTGTAGCACCTAACGGGGAAGGTTTTATCGCAGAAAAAGTCATTAAACTTCCTTCGAAAAGAATTCCGGACGCGCTAAGAGCCCTTTTAAATGATTACAAGGAAAACAGCAATGAAGGGGAATACTTCAATGAATATTTCCTGAGAAACGGAAAAATGTACTTCTATGGCCTATTGAAGCCATTGGCGGCTCTGGAAACCTTACACGAAAACGATTATTCCGACTGGGGTAAAACAGAGTTGTATACTCCCGAAATTGGAGTTGGAGAATGTGCTGGTGTCACACTTGATGTCGTCAGTACCATTCTGGGAGATGCTGAAGAAAAAGTGGGTCTGGCAAAAGAAGCTATTACCCTTGGCAGATGGGCAGATTCCGTCTACCACAGCTACTCAGCTTTTGTAGTGGCAGCAAAAGCCCTTTTGCTTAGTAAGGATCATCATTGCAATACGCATATCAAGATCATCAGCGATTTTGAAGAGAAGTTCGTCAAAACCGGAGAGGTAAATCTCAACTACTCTTTCGAAGAAAAAGTGTTGGAAATCAACAAACGTGAGGCTGACCAGTCTTTTGCGGAGGCAAGCTACATTGATGCCGGAAATTTTGTTTCTCAAATCACTGCACTAAGGAAATTACAAACCTCCGGAGCTGAAATCAATGAAGACAAACAAGTTATTTCAAGTTTTTATAATGCATAAGAAGATGACAGGAAAATTAGTATTAGTTGGTGCAGGTCCAGGCGATCCGGATCTGATCACATTGAAGGCTATCAAAGCTATTAAAAATGCTGACGTTATCTTATACGATGCGTTGGTGAATCCCGAACTGCTTCACTATGCAGATAGTTCGGCAGAGATTGTGTTCGTTGGCAAAAGATCCGGCAAGCACAGTTTAAAACAAGATGAAATCAATCAGTTAATTGTAGACTATGCATTGACAGGTAAAAATGTGGTGAGGCTGAAAGGCGGAGATCCTTTGATATTTGCCCGAGGAAAGGAAGAAATTGACTTTGTCTCAAGATTTGGCATCCCATATGAAGTGGTTGTTGGCATCTCCAGTCTCAATCTACCGGGCTATTATGGTATCCCGCTGACTTCCAGAGGCATCAATCAGAGTTTTTGGGTGGTAACTGCTACCAACAAAAGCGGAGACCTTTCTAGAGATATCGAGCTGGTAGCTCAATCAAATGCAACAGCTGTTGTCTATATGGGATTGAAGAAACTGTCAAAAATTGTTGAGCTGTATGCTTCTTTTGGTAAATCAGATTTACCGATAGCGATCATTTCAAATGGTTCTCTGCCTCATGGAAAGGTGATCTCCGGAAGAATCTCTGATATAGTTGACAGATATGCCGAAAACCCTATACCTGCCCCAGCATTGCTGGTCATTGGAGAGGTGGTGGAGAGTTATGAACACTTCAGCAGAAACTTTGCAGATGTCGCAAATACTGAAGCACTCTGATATTGTAGAAACATCATCAAAAGAGTTATTTCTTTTTTATGAATAAACTAGTCTATTAAAAGTTACCGCGAAGGGTTTGTATGAGGTTTTTTGATTTAAAGGGTTAAACAATTAAAATATTGAAAATCACTCGATACAAAACCAAGCGTGATAAGGTCTAGTAGTTAATTATCGTTTTATTAGTTGTCTTAAGTTTAAAAACCTGGTTCGAGTCGTCGCGTAATCAGGTTTTTGACTTTTTTATAGAAATGCTGAGGCTTCAGCGTCCGCCAATTATCAATATTGAGGGTACCTCCGAAGTTGATATAGCTATCAATATTGAAGTTTTTCATCTCATCGATGACAAAATCCCTGAAATTGACACTGGCAATCCATCCGTCCTCCAATTCATCGAACCACTCCTCATAATAGCAATCATCTCCCCCATGAAAATTGAGAATATTTTCACCCAACAGAATGAACTTATTCACCTCATGATAGGTGAAATGCTCCACGATATTTCGCTTGAAATGCATGATATCATTGTTAATGGCATCATTCCATTCTCCAATAAATTCGATGATGCAATAACCTTCATGGTAGTCAGCATAAAGCACTTTCATATACAAGGTCTCAGAACCAAAGAAATCCCAGCCAGGCGCTATGTAATAGCCATAAATAGTATCTGAATACAGATCATAATTGTACTGCTTCCCAGTGAACGGAGAAAGTGGATCTGTAGACGAATCATAAATGGGTAACCAGCGGTAATATGGTTCTATGTCATGCATATGCTTTCAACAACGAATTTGATCGGTAAATAATTTCTGATCAGGCCTCTTTTCTAAAATTCAATAGCTCTTTTAACCTTTAGTTAACGAAATTGTTAATCATCAATTACAATTTTTCAAAACAAAAAAGGGAGCGAAAATCGCTCCCTTTCAGTTCTTTATCAATTAATCAGGTATTAGTTACCGAAGATGTATCTAAGACCTAATTGAATTTGCCATCTTGAGCTTAAAACACCAGCATCATCAAGATCACCGAAGAATGGCTGTCCACCTTCGAACTCATCGAAAGAGAATACTGGAGTGTCCGTACCAGGAGCGAATCCTTCAAACTCTAACAACTCATAACCGCTTGACTGTCTCTGGTATCTTCTACCCCACTCTTTGTTCAACAAGTTAGTGAAGTTGAAAATGTCTACAGAGAACTGTAAAGTGTTTCTCTTACCATTCCCCATTTCGATGTAGAAGTCCTGTAGGAATCTCACGTCAATGATGTTTTCAAATGGAGTTCTTGACTGATTTCTTTCAGCATACTGACCTCTTCTGTCTCTTAGGTAATCATCTTGAGAAATGAAGTCGTTCAATGCATTCCACTGAGCAGCAGCTTCAGACTCAGAAGCAAGAACTACCTGATCAAGGTCACTGTCGAAAGAACCAAATACGATCTCATCAGAAGAGTTAGGTACATATACTAATTCTCTGTTTCTTGAATCCTCATCAGTGATGTTATCACCTTCACCGTAGATGTAGCTGTAAGCATTTCCGGACTGTCCTTCATAGATGAAAGAGATTTGAGATGCTCCGAAGTTACCATATTCTTTTCTGTAGCTCACAGAAGCAAGGATTCTGTGACCTTGTGCAAAATCAGATCTTTGAGTAGTATTCCAGAAGTTTCTACCGTTGATAGCGTGTAATCCTCTCCACTGAGAAGAGTTCTGAGAAGAAGTACCATCATAGATAGTTTCAGCATCACCGTAAGAGTAAGAAACCTGACCTGCGAAACCGTTAGTGAAAGGCTTAGTCAAAGAGGCAGTCAGGTTGTAAGCATAACCTTCGCTTGTGTTGCTACCTAAGATTACTCTGTTGTAAGTTCTGTCAATATCATCATAACCAATTAATCTATTGTCCGGAGTACCAGTCAATCTATCAGTTGGTACAGTTACGTTGATATTTTCATAATATACAGTATTGACGAAATCTGTAAAAATACCTTCAACAGTACCGATCAATCCCCATCCTAGTCTGAAATCTGCACCAATGTTATACTTCAATACCTGAGGTATTTTAAAATCAGAAGCAAACAAGTCGATGTTTCCTGAAGGATCTCTTTCACCCTCGGCGATATTTCTAGGCTGATTCAAAGCGTCAGGGTTGAATACCTGAGCAGTAGAGAAGTCAATTCTTTCAAAATCAAATCCTGTATTCAAACCAGTGTTGTTAAACGCAGCACCTGGCCATACTAAAGGAATTCTACTGGTAAACAGACCAACACCACCTCTTAACTGGATTTTTCTGTCACCGTTAACATCGTAGTTAAATCCGAATCTTGGAGACCAGGATACCTGAGGATCGATGAACTGACCTGTTCTGGCACCTTTTAAATCGTAAGGACCATTTAAGAAATCTTCATCTGCATTGAAGAACTCATTTTCAGGAGTGTCTTCGAATACGTTGATATCTGCTCTTAAACCTAAAGTAAGTTTCAATCTGTCATTTGCCTGATATTCATCCTGAATGTAGAAACCGAACTGTGAAGAGCTGAACTCAGCAGCACCGTCAGAATCATCACCTCTTGCATCACCAGTTAAAGCATAGCTAAATTGATAAAGCTGCGCAGGCTCTCCAGTTAAGAAGTCATTCAGGAAAGAACCTGAAGCTGCTCCAATACCTCTTTGCTGACTGTAGTTGTAGTCACCGAAGTTAAAAGGAATAAATAAGTTCTTAGTCTGATAAAACTCAAGGTTAGCTCCAGCTAAGAATGTGTGCTTTCCTTTATATAATTCGAAGTTGTTGTTAATTGTAATGATATCCTGATCCAATAGGTTAGCAGTTGAGAAAGTCTCTGAACCAAATCTGATACCACCTCTACCATCATCGATGAATACTGCAGGGAATGGATCTCCGAAAGGATCTCTGTCATCTCTTACGAAAGTAGCACCAATTGTCAGGTTATTAGACATGTTATTACCCAGAATCGATCTTAACTCAAGAGCTGAAGAGTTAGTCGTTGAAACAAAAAACTCTGATCCGTTCAGGAACGAAATGGTTGAACCAGAAGATCTTCTTGCTTCAAGGTTTTCTGCCCTTGTGAAAGAATGTCTAACCGTTAATTTATGATTACTATTAATATTCCAATCTAACTTAGCGATTAACTTATCACTTTCAAGGAATGCTGTGTTGTTCAAATACTCTCCCGGATCGTAGTTATAATTACTTCTTAAAAAGTTTGCTAAACCATCTATGTCTGCCTGAGTCAAATCTCCATCATAGTTTGCAAAGTCGAAAGGCTGAGGAGTCTGATCTCTCTGAAATTCAGCGTTAGCGAAGAAGAACAATTTATTTTTGATGATTGGTCCACCTACTCTCACACCGTAAGTTTCAGCTGAAAACTCAGGAAGCTGAATTCTTTCAATATCCTGACCATCTTCAAATGGAGACTTACCGGCAAGAGATTCATTTCTCCAGAAGTAATAAGCAGAACCTTCAAATTCATTTGATCCGCTTCTGGTCACAGCATTGATAGCACCACCAGCAAAACCTGATTGTCTCACATCAAATGGAGCGACATCAACAGTCAACTGCTGGATGGCATCAACAGATATAGGAGATACACCAGTCTGTCCACCATTAGTACCACTACCAGCCAAACCAAAGACATCATTATTGACAGCTCCATCTATGTAGATCGCGTTGAATCTGTTATTCATACCACCGATAGAGATTTCTAAACCGTCGTTTCCTTCATCGATTCTTGTTTGTGGGTTCAGTCTCGCGAAATCTCCAACAGATCTACCTACCGTAGGAGTAGCGTTGATGTTTTCAAGTGAGATGTTTGTAGAAGCACCAGTTCTGTTACCATCGAAAATCTCACCCTGGTTGGCAGTTACTACCACAGCTTCTAATTCAACAACAGCATCAGAGAGCTTTGAATTTACACTGTATGTCTGTCCAAGACTAAGATATACATTTTCCTTTACGTCATTTTCGAATCCAACATATGAAACAGTGATCGTATATGGACCTCCTGCTGGTACGTTAGGAATTCTAAAGTAACCGTCAAGATCAGCAACATTACCGTACTCTACACCTGTAGGTTTGTGTAGTGCCACGATTGTCGCTCCAGGCAGTGCCTCACTATTCGTATCAGTAACTCTACCCCTGATACTTGAAGTGGTTGACCCCTGCCCAAGTGCTGTAAGCGTTACAGCAAAAGTCATCGCTAATAATAGTAGTAATTTTCTCATCATATAATAATTGTAGATTGAATTATTACTGCAAATGTAGAAGCATTCTGTTTAGATTTGATTTAGTGAATTTTATGTTTTCAGATATTTCATAATACTGAGATAACATTTCTGCTAAACCGGGTTTTCAGATTACAATGATTTTTGAATTAAAAGAGTAGAATATATCACTTAACTAAGTCAAAACGCAATAAAATTAGACTATACAAACGATTTCCAGCAAGTATTTCGTGTTAATATTTAGATAACACTGAATTAACACTACCGTGTTCCAATAGTAATTCCTTTGCTTTTTTAGCGTCAATCTGAAGGGCTTCTACCAGCATCTTTACACCTCTTTCAATTAGCTTTTGATTAGATAATTGCATGTATGTCATTTTATTACCCTTTACCCTGCCCAGTTTGATCATGATAGCAGTGGAAATCATATTCAAAACCATCTTTTGTGCAGTTCCTGCTTTCATCCTGGTGCTGCCTGTCACGAATTCCGGACCTACGATCACTTCTATGGGAAAATCAACAGCATTCGCCAGCTTACTACCGGAGTTGCAGGTAATACAACCCGTTGATAACTGATTTTTCCGGGCAGTATTAACACCACCTATGACATAAGGGGTTCGACCGGAAGCCGCAATTCCTATTAAAAAATCATTGGAGTTTATCTGATGTGCGCTTAAATCCTTCCACGCCTGATTTTCGTCATCTTCGGCGAATTCCACAGCCTTTCTGATTGCTCCATCCCCGCCAGCTATCAGACCTACTACTTTTTCATGTGGCATTCCAAATGTAGGTGGAATTTCGGAAGCATCCAGAATACCCAGTCGACCGCTAGTACCAGCCCCGATATAAAACAACCTCCCTCCTGATTTCAACTTTTCATAAGCTGCTTTAATCAAAGCTTCAATCTGATCGATGCTTTTCCCAACAGAAACTGCCACCGATTGATCTTCCTGATTGATACCAGTGACTAGTTCACGGATGGAAAGATCTTCCAGACCATCATGGTTTGAAGAAGCCTCAGTAGTACTGCTTTCTACGCTCATAAATCGTTGTTTTGATGATAAATCGTAAGGCCAGCTATTGGGTTTTCAACAATTGTCCTGATTGTAAATCCCTTGTCATTACCCACTTGCCTTAGGATATTTGCGTAATAATAAGCAATACCGCCACAAAAATTAACAACCTTGTCTTCCGCATTGTCATACTGAGAGATAATGCTATCAAAAAATACGGCGAACTCTTCATATACCAACTGATATACAAAAGGGTGACGCATATTATCGAAAAGAAACTTCGAAAACGACGCAAAATAATCCGGACCCTGCCGTTCGGTATATACCTCCTTCAACAATTGCGGCAGATCAATGGCATACTTGCGATTAAATTGCTCTTCTAATTCCGTCGGCAGACCTCCTCGACAATACAATCTCAACAACTTTTTACCAAGGGCATTGCCACTTCCTTCGTCACCGAGAATATATCCTAGAGAAGGCTTATTTTCAATGATCTGAGTTCCGTCGTAATAGCAACTATTGGAGCCTGTCCCCAATATACAGGCGATTCCAGGTTCATTGCCCAACAGCGATCGTGCAGCTGCAAGCAGATCATGGTTTACCTCCGTGAGAGCCGGATTGAGGTAAGATATCAATTGATCCCGGACGATCGCTTTATTTTCTTCCGAAAGCAATCCCGCCCCATAAAAAAAGACCTTATCGATCGACTTTTCAGGCAATTGAGTAATTAAAGACTCAATAGATTCCTGCAATTTACCCACTGGATGAGCATAAGCATTAAAACCATTGGTAACGGCCTGACTAATCTTTCCGTCATCAGAAATTATTCGCCAATTAATCGATGTACCCCCTGCATCTGCTATCAGAATCATTTCTATGTTTTTAGCGTACCGACAATTGAAAATTTCTGAAACACACGATCAGTATGAGGTGCATCTTCCAGCTCTGCGGTGAGGTCCTGCCCTGCCCAGTGCTCATAGTGCTTTCCATCCCTCCATAGCCTTGAATCAGAAACATCATAAATATTGTTTTTATAGGCCACCCATATTTCATCGCGATCCTGCCCATTGCGCAATGCCAGCTGCTGTCTTGTGTAAAGCTCCACAGATATTCAAACTTATTAAATACTATTCCTTTAACGTGATCACCGTCACTCCACTTCCTCCTCTTTCGACATGTTCATCACCAATTTGTTCAATCATATGATTTCCTCTCAAGTGGTTCTGTATGACCTGCCTCAATACGCCGTGTCCTTTGCCATGAACAATCCTCAGTTGATTAAACCCAACTAAAATGGCATTGTCGATAAAGGCGTCAACCTCTCCCAGTGCCTCCTCAACTCTTTTCCCCCTCAAATCCAGATTTGATGAGAAATCAGCTACCTTTCTGTTGATATCAAAACCTTTGATGCTTGGCTTTACGGATGTTTTAGTCACTTTAGCTCCCTGTATTTTTTCCAACTGTTCCAGTTTCACCAGCGATTTGATCAAACCGAATCTAACCTGCGCTTTTTTACCTTTGATTTCAAGAATTTCTCCGCTTACTTCTTGTCCCAGCATCCTGACAATGTCGCCCACACCAATCTGGCCACTTGCTTTTTTCGATCCTTCGCCTCTCGGCTGATCTCTGCGTAGCTTCTTTTCCAGCCTCTTTTTATGATCACCCAGCGATTCTCTTACTTTTTTGGTGGCCTCTTTCTCAGCATTTTGTTCCTTTATTTCCCTAATAGTGGTTTCTACTCGCTTATTGGCATCATCGATGATACTCTTGGCAGCTAGTCTGGCATCTTTTAAGAGTCGTTTCCTGTCTTTATCGATGGTCTCTTTTAGCTCTTTATATTTCTTAATCTCCTTTTCCAGTTCATCCTGGTGAGCCGTGACCTTTTCGAAACGTTCTTTATACTCGTTTTTCTCTTTTTCCAGCGTATTGATCAACTCATCAAAGCGAACGTGTGAATGACCTACCAGCTTTTTGGCATGTTCAAGGACCTCTTTTTTCAGACCTATTTTCCCGGCAATTTCGAGTGCAAAGGAACTACCGGGCTTACCGATTTCCAGTTCATATAAAGGTTCCAGATTTTCCACGTCGTATCGCATCGCTCCGTTGATAATGCCATTAGACTTTTCTGCCAGCTTTTTCAGATTAGCATAGTGTGTGGTGATCACCCCGAAACCACGCTTGTGATTGAGCGTTTTCAGTATAGACTCAGCGATCGCACCTCCAAACTGCGGTTCGGTTCCTGTGCCGAATTCATCAATCAAAAAGAGTGATTTACCGCTCACATTTTCAGTGAACTCTTTCATATTGGTGAGATGAGAACTATAAGTACTCAAATCATTCTCAATTGATTGCTCGTCACCGATATCGATGAAAATCTTCTTAAATATCCCAAACTCTGAGCTTTCATCTACGGATGGCAGCAAACCACATTGAAACATATATTGCACCAGCCCTACGGTTTTTAAACAAACTGATTTACCGCCGGCATTGGGACCTGAAATCAACAAGATTCGATTTTCCTCCTCCAATTTGATGTTGAGCGGAATAACTTCCTTGTTGAGGCTTTTGTGAGATATATGCAATAGTGGATGTTTCGCATTCACCCACTCAATGAATGGCCTATTAGTCAACTTAGGTAAAGTTGCCTCAATTTTGATGGCTAATTTCGCTTTAGCTCTGATGAAATCTACCATTCCCAGAAAATGATAGGCCTTCTTCATATCGGGTAGGTAGTCCCGAATTTCAGCCGTCAGTTTGGTGAGAATCTTCACGATCTCTCTATTTTCCTCATAGGTGAGTTCCCGAATTTCATTGTTGATTTCGAGCACTTCAGCAGGCTCCATGTAAACAGTCTGCCCTGTAGATGATTCATCGTGAATAAATCCTTTGATTCTCCTTTTGTATTCAGACGAAATGGGTATCACCAGTCTTCCTCCTCTCACGGTAATCCCGGCATCATCTTTTGCAAAACCTTCTTTTCTGGCTGATCGAAGAATAGAATCGATACTTTTTCTGGCTCTGCTCTGATTTTTGATGATCTCTTTTCGAATTTTCCCAAGTCTTTCAGAGGCGTTGTCTCTAACTTTTCCCCGCTCATCGATAATTTGCTCTATCGACTTGATGATAAACTCATCCAGCGATATTCCGGCAGAAGCAGCAGTCAGATAAGGATAATCAAGCTCGTGCTTTTTTAAGAAAACCAAACATTTGAAAATGGTGGTTAAACTAACCTTGAGATCATAAAACTCTTCCTCAGTGAGGAAAATATTGACAATTTCCGCTTTTTTCAATAATTCTGATACATCCAGATAGTTGGATTCCGGAAATGAAACATCATTGCGAAGTATGGACACAAACTCACTGGTTTGATTAAGTAACTTTTCCAGTTGCGCGATATCATCGGTTGGTTTTATTCTTTCTACATAATCCTGCCCCAGGCTGCTCAGGCAACTCTCATTGAGTAATTCCCGAATTGTGTCAAAGCCAATTTTTCTTTCTATTTCAGTTGGGTAACAATTCAAAATCCGTCTTTTTGTTTTTCTTCCATTGATTTTAATACCATATCATACACTTCAGTGAATTCCGTCAGGTTTTTGGTATAAAAGTTAAAACTCCTTTTATAGGTTAATGTATCAACGTCATATTTGTTTACCAAAAGATCAAATTCGTATGCTTTATAGAGCATTTCAGAACTATCTCTGGGAATATCCAGGTGATCAATTTTTGATTCGAGCAAATGAATGTCAACCAAAATTTCTGCCATCCGTTTTTCCGGTATGATGCCATCAGGTATCTCTGCTTTCTTCCCGCAGGAAAGCGTAATCAGAAATGCCATTAATAAAAAAAGTTTTTTCACTGTTGAATTGTTATATAGGTATCAACTATTTTTGAAGGTCAAAATTACTTTTAATGAAGGAAATCCTCAAAAAAGTTCGCAATTATGAAGTAAGAATTCGGAAAGCAATCACTTCGCAGATGCAGGGAGACTTCCATTCTATCTTCAAAGGCTCTGGACTGGAGTTCGACGATGTGAGAACATATCAGTATGGTGATGACGTCAGAACCATCGACTGGAATGTTTCTGCCAAAGGACATGGTACATTCGTAAAAACCTTTAAAGAGGAAAAAGAGCAATCTGTTTTTTTTCTGCTGGATGTGAGTGGATCGCAGCAAATAGGCAGTAGCGAAAGACAAAAAATTGATGTTAGCAAAGAGGTGACAGCCGTTTTATCGCTGGCCGCTATCAAAGAAAACAGCCAGGTAGGATTGATTTGCTTCACAGATCAGCAGGAATTATATGTAAAACCCGGCAAAGGTCAGAAGCACTCTTATCAGATTATTTCATCAATATTTAATTTAAAGCCTAAATCAAAAAAGACTAACCTCAGTGAAGCATTGAAAAATGCACTCAATCTGATTAAGAAAAAAAGTATCATCATCCTGATTTCCGATTTCATGGATGAAGGTTATGAGCAAAAGCTCAAAGCGATGGCCCGAACTCATGACCTGATTGTGCTTGATATTTCAGATAAAAGTGAAAAGAAATTACCAAATTTGGGAATCGTACCAATGTACGACAAGGAATCTGGCAAAACAATCTGGGTCAACAGTTCTCCGCTGGGCATGTTTAGAAAGAAAGTTGAGGAAAGAGTCAGAAACAATCGATTGGATTTGAAGAAAATATCGGCAAGAAACCAGATCAATTACCTTGAAATCGACACAAAAGAGGATTATGTACCTAAATTGATCAAATTGTTTACTGTAAGAAATAAAACCCTTAAAAGTATTCGATAAGCCCATGCTGAAATCTGTAGGAATTGCTTTCTTGTTATTAATAAGTGTCAACTGTATCAGCTATGCTCAGGAAATTGAGGTGAAAGGTGGCTTTATACAAGAAAATATCAAAATTGGCGAACCGGTACAGTATTACCTTAAGGCTAAATATCCTGCATCCTTAGAGGTACTTTTCCCTGGGGAGGGTTATACTTTTACTCCTTTCGAATTTGTAGAAAAAGCCTATTATCCGTCGAGCTATGATTCATTGTATGTAATAGATAGTGCAGTCTACACGCTTACATCCTTCGAGATCGATGCTGTACAGAAACTTTCATTGCCGGTTTATTTAGTCAACGAAGCTGATAGTACGGAAATAATACCTCCCGCTGATTCGTTGTTGTTTTTAGAAGTTGCCCCCGAAGCAACAGATACCACTTCGCTTGTTACTGACCTGGAATTTGCTCAGGTTCCGTTGGAGTTTAATTATCCCTATCTCCTGATCGGAGTAGGCGTAGTTATATTCATTTTGTTACTGATCGCGGTAATTTTTGGCAGATCATTTATCAAGTTTCTTAAAATCAGAAGACTTAAGAAAGGTTATCTGAAATTCTCCGAACACTATGACGAACTGGTAAGGCTGGTTCAGAAAAGCAATCAAAAGGAACAATTGGTGGCTGCAATTGCCTACTGGAAGAAATACCTCGAAAAACTAGACAAAAAGCCTTATTCCAAACTGACTACCAGAGAAATGATCGCTGTAAGTGGCGATGAAAGGCTGAGAACTGATCTCGTGGAAATTGACAGGAATTTGTACAGCAGAAATCAATCTGCAGATATCGTCAACAGTCTCAGATCGATCAAAAACATCGCAGAGGAATATCACGAAAAGAAAATAGTTTCTATAAAAAATGGATAAAACCCAGGAAATATTAGCTGATTGGTACTCGCCAAGCTGGTTTTACAAATCAACCTTGACGGAATACGATTGGGCCAACACCTTTTGGTTATGGGCGATTCCCGCTATTCTGCTGTTGTTTATTCTCAGATGGTTAATCAACCTGAGTAACTCCCGAAAGCTGGGTGTCGCACTTTTTCCCAATGATACCTTAAGAGATTATACCAGCTATTTGAGATTTATTCCTCCGGTATTTCTGATGCTATCACTGATATTGATGTTCGTCTCTCTGGCCCGTCCCCAACGTTCCAATGAGAAAGTGGAACAATGGACTGAAGGTATCGATATCATGCTGACCATGGATATTTCAGAATCCATGAAAATAGAAGACTTTCGCCCCAACAGACTGGAGGCAGCCAAAGGTGTGGCAAGGGATTTCATCAATGGCAGATTTCAGGATAGAATCGGACTGGTTGTCTTTTCCGGAGAGGCTTATTCGAGGTGTCCGTTAACCACTGATTATGATTTATTGCGATCTTATATCAATGATATCAATTTCGATTTGATACAAAAAACAGGAACTGCGATTGGAAGCTCCATTGCAGTGTCTATTAATAGAATGAGAGAATCTGAAAGTAAATCAAAAGTGATGATACTCTTAAGTGACGGGGATAACAACGCAGGGAATATTGACCCGATCACAGCGGCTAAACTTGCACAGGCATACGATATTAAAATATATACCATTGCTATCGGAAAAGAAGGAAGAGTACCATATGGTACAGATTTCTTCGGAAGAGTCAGGTATATTGATAATTCACTGGATGAATCAACTCTAAGGGAAATTGCTAATATTGGCAATGGAAATTTTTACAGAGTTGATAATAACGAAGCGCTGAGCCAGGTGTTTGCAGAAATCGATGAACTTGAAAAGGCTGAAATCAAAGAATCAAGATACAAAGACATTACAGATTTCTATTTTCCTTATTTGATCTGGTCTATTGTATTTTTACTACTTTGGCTCCTGATGAAATCAACATTCCTGACAAGCGCCCTGACTGACTGAACAATAAACGTAAGTAAAAATGGTTTATAAGATGATGAGATTATTTATTGTTCTGGCATTGTTTTTTGGAACACTTAGTGTGAGTGCTCAAACCGTAGGAGACTTCAGACCCATTGTTGGTCTCACTTATGGATTGAAAGTCGAGAAGCCGGGAATCAATATAGGTGCCGAATACCTGCCTCTCGACAATTTCGGAGTAGCAGCCACCTTCGAACATTTTTTCACCGAAAGTAATCTTAAGTTCCAATCTGTTCACCTGGAGGGACGATACTATTTCCGTACCGGTCAGCTACAATACTACGGATTGCTGGGATATGTCAGAAATACCGTTCAGTTTCCTCAAAAGGAGGTAGTGACCAAAGGTGGTATAGACATTGGTGTGGGAACCGTTTACAGACTCATGTTTTCAAATCGAATTGCCCTATTCGGACAGGTAAGATACAGCACGCCAAATCAGTCTCAATTTGCAGCTTACGGCGGTATTACGTATTTATTAAATTTGTTGTAATAAATACTATCTGAAAGGTAAATAGCTCGGATAGTCGGAAATTTTAATTTTTTTCAGCTTTTTTGTCACAAAATTGTCACAAACTCTACTTAAATATTACAATTACTAATTTAACTTTGCATTTAGATTAGGCCGTATGAACATTAGTTCATGGGGAGAGTATTTTTAGGCATCTAATACTAACCGGGATTATGCACACCAGCTATTGCAGCTATTCTATCAAAAGAATAGTAATATTGATTATTACTATTGGTTTGTCATTTTCAGTTTTTGGAACTGATAAGGATAACGATAAAAATAAGAATTCAGTATCCACCGAGAAAAAATCTTCATATAAAGTAAAGACCGTCAGGAGTTTTGATAAGCTATCAGGTTTTTCTTTCGATGAATATGCTCCGGTTTCTACACCATACTTCGAATCACACTATTTTTCAGCACCCTCTGAAAATGACCTGTCTATCAGGGAAAAAATAGAAGCTACGTTCGATAAAGTAAAAAAGGAAAACAGATTCATAGATTTTCTGAGCGAAGGTGCCTTACTGGATCTACCCATCGGGATAAAGACAGATATTGGTGTGTTGGAGTACATCATCTTAATAGATAGTGTTGTGATGACTCCAAAAGAGTCATTTCTCTATGCCTCGATGAAATTTGAGACACCGCAGGGGAAATCAATCCATTTTATAGGTAGAGATATCAAATTTAGCCGGGAAGGCGGATTGAGTGGCGATGGAAAGTTAGCACTTGTTGGCGACTATCCTATCAACCTGGGTGGCGATGAAAGTCAATTAATAATCAAAGGTTCCAACGACAAAACTTTTGTAGAATTCGATTGTAATGGATACAAACAAGTTTCAATAGATGCCAGCTTCTTGTTTTCACGCAATCTACTGCTACCGGAAGATGACAAGGGTAACATCATTCCGGATGAAAATGTGAGCATTGATTTTACAACCACTTTGGTTGATTGGGATGATATCATGGTAGAAGCCAATGTTCCAAAATTTCAGGTTAAAGGTGTAAAAGATGTCTCTTTTGAAGTAAAAGAAGCCGTTTTGGATTTCAGTGACACCAGAAATCCGGGATCCGTCAAATTCCCACAGGGATATTCTGAAATTTCGCCGTTACTGGCCAGCGGAACAGAAACTCTATGGCGCGGTGTATATATAAGAGAAGTTGCAATCGATTTACCGCCGCAATTTGTAAAAGAAAATAAAGACGAATCAGGGAATGTAACCGACACTGTGACCAACAGGGTTGGTTTTCGTGGTTATGACCTGGTTTTAGATAATATTGGATTCTCCGGACGAGTTGAAGCTCAAAACCTGATACCGCTGGAAAAAGGAAAAATAGGCAATTGGAATTTTTCCCTGGAGACTATTTATGTCAATATGACTGCCAATGAATTAACCGACGCTGGTTTCAACGGAAAAGTCAATGTACCAATCAATAAACCTAAAAACACCTCTTCCACTGCCGAAGGTGATGCCAGTGCGAGTAATGTCTTCACTTACAATGCCTTAATAAAACCCGGAAATGAGTATGTATTTACCGTTTCTAATGCCGATACTCTTAATTTCGATTTGTGGAAAGCGAATGTGACGCTCAATCCAACATCTTACATAGAAATTAAGCTTGCCAATAAAAAATTCCTGCCAAAAGCTTATCTCGACGGTCAGATGACCATCAACGTTGGGCTAAAAAGTGAAAACGGTGAACCAACTGCCAATGAGAGAAAAAATGTAAGCGTTGCAGGGATTACCTTCCAGGGTCTTGAAATACAAACAGTGAGGCCTTACGTAAAAGTCGGAAGTTTTTCATTAGGTAGTCAGAATGGCAAATCAGGCATGGGCGGTTTTCCTTTGTCTGTTGATAATATCAGCGGTCAAAACCGTGGAGATGAGCTACGACTCGGCATGGATATCACCATCGGTCTGATAAAAGAAAGTGATGGAGGGTTTGCCGCTAATGGACGGGTGGTATTGGTTTCTGAAGGACAGGAAGTCGGTAATGATCTCAAGTATAAGTTCAAACGGATTGATATTGAGAGCTTTGGAATCGATATAGATAAAGGTGCCTTTAAGTTTAAAGGGCAGCTCAATTTTTATAAAGAAGATCCCGTATATGGTAATGGTATTAGCGGTACAGTAGACGCAACTTTTAAACCGGGATTGCAAATACAGGCTTCAGCCATTTTTGGAACTAAAGATGGTGAACGGTACTGGTATGTAGATGCTCTGGCAACTTTTAATTCCGGTATCACAATCTTCACAGGGGTAGCTATCTATTCCTTTGGTGGAGGGGCATACTATCACATGAAACTTGATACCGAGGGTGTCGGTTCAAAGTTAGGACAAACTGCCTCAGGTGTGAGTTATGTTCCTGACCTTTCGACCGGATTTGGTTTTAAGGCGACAGTTGGTTTTGGTACCCAGCCGGGGAAAAAAGCATTTAACGCGGACATTACCTATGAGATGGCTTTCAACAAAGGAGGTGGTGTCAAGTACATCAACCTGAGTGGTAACGGCTATTTTATGGCAGACGCCCTGCCTATTGACACGAAGAAACTTCAGGACAAAGTAGACAAACTTGCAGAGGTAGCCAAAAAATACAATTCTTCTCACCTCAATGAAATCGCTGGTGTACAACAGGAGATTCACGGTGATCCGAAAGACGAAGGTAACAGGGCACAAGTCTGGGCAAAGGCCAATATCAATTATGACTTTGAAAACAGGGTGCTTCATGGAACTTTTGATGCTTACATGAATATTGCAGGTGGTCTTTTAAAAGGTGCTGGTCCTGGTAATAAAGTTGGAAATGTGACGCTCCACTTCGCGCCGGGCGAATGGTATATTTATATCGGCAGACCTGAACCTGAAAACAGATTTGCTATAGAAGTGCTGGGAATAGCCAGGATGGACGCCTACTTCGTGATGGGGTCCGTAATACCTGATTTCCCACCCCCACCCGATGCAGTTTCTGAAATACTCGGCGGTGTAGATCTCGATTTTATGGGCGATGAAAATGCGCTAGCCGATGGTGGTGGTGTTGGCTTTGGTGCAAGCTTTAGAGTAGATACCGGAAATATTTCCTTCCTGATCTTCTACGGTAGATTTAGGGCCGGGTTAGGATTTGATATCATGCTGAAGAACTATGGTGATGCAGAATGTAAAGGAAGAGGCGTTCTTGGGGTCAACGGTTGGTATGCCAGTGCCCAGGCATATGCCTATTTCGAAGGCCAGATAGGTATTCAGATTAAAATATTTGGAAAAAGAAAGAAAATACCAATTCTGGAAATTGGTGCCGCAGTTGTGGCACAGGCCAAACTACCTAATCCGACGTGGGTCAGAGGTATCGTTGGTGGATATTTCAGAGCGTTGGGAGGACTCGTAAAAGGTCGATGTAAATTTGAAATCACGATCGGTGAAGAATGTGACCTGATTCAGAAAGGCTCAGTACTTGAATCTATTGAGGTACTGGCAGAGATCACTCCGCAGGAGAACAGTAAAAATGTAAGTGTATTCTCTGTCCCTCAGGCTGTATTCAACTTTGAAATGGAAAAAGAATATGAAACTATTGGGTACAACGATGAAATTGTAAAATTCAAAATTGTTCTCGAAGATTTCAAAATTGATGCCAATGGCAATAAAGTAAATGCAGATTTAAGCTGGAACGACGACCATACTGTAGCTGTATTAAAACCTTTCGATGTTTTACCTCCGGAGCAGGATGTTCAAATAACCGTAACAACATCATTTCAGGAATTTAAAAATGGCTTTTGGGTTGTTTCACAAGTGGATGGTGAAAAATTACTCTCTACAAAAAAGATCAAGATTACTACTGGGGTAGCACCAGATTACATACCAGAAGAAAATATTGCGTTTAGTTATCCGCTACCAAATCAGGTCAATTATTACAAAAACGAAAGTAGCCAGGGATACCTGATTCTGAAGCAGGGACAGCCTTACCTGTTCGAGACTAACGAAGATTTTACTCAGGTGTTCAGAGTCAAAACAGTGAGTGGGCAAGTCAGTAACACACCATTGACTTATGTGCAATCAGCCAAAGAGGTAAGGTTTACTATGCCTACTAACAAACTTGCCAATAACAAGATTTACGAAATTGACATGGTCAATACGCCTAAAAGTAGTCTGGGCAGTATAGACTCTAATATTGATACTGTCTCTTCAAAAGTAAGCCTTGATGATCCTAACAACGAACTGAATATCAGAACAAAAGAGGCTACCGGTAGCCTGAAGGAAGTAAAGGAAAAATCTATTTATCAGACGTTCTTCAGAACCAGTATGTACAATTCTTTTAGGGATAAAATGGCGAGCACAAACCCTTCTTCCGGCTGGAGATATCCAATTTTACCGGGTGTACATAAAATAGGTTCGAACATTGAAGGACCCGAACCATTTGCTCAGGAAGAACTGTATGAATATAATCAAAGACCTCCTTTAATATTCAGTGAAGCCGATCTCAATAACGTACCGTGGTACAATCAGGACGTTTATCCACTGGTGTATAATGGCTATCCGCTTCATCCCGATATTCAGATTTCACCGGATAACAGAGATCCGTCTGTTTTAGGGCTTATACCAACTAAAGCTGTGTTCCTGTATCAGTATCCATTTAGAATTACTTTATCTGATGATGACATTTCAGGAAATGCTAAATCTTTCCCTAAAACGGTAGGACGAATCGACAATTACATAGCTTACTTCATGTATAATGATTTTATCGACTTATCGGGTGCTGCGGCAAATTATGTCATCAGATCGGGAAATACATCGAACAGCAAAATCAACAGGTTGATTAGTGGACAGTTTCCAATTATCAGAAAAGGAAATTACTGGGTGAATATTAATTACGTCCTCCCAGGAAAAAATACGATTACTTCAACATACAGACACAAAATTTACAATCCTTTAGATTGATGATAAAAGGTTTAATAACGATATTAATCTCACTTACTGTTCTGCAGTCAACAATGGCTCAGCAGAACGGATCGCGAACTAACAGCGGCATCAAAGTCATTGGAAAAGCTACCAAAAGATCCATACAACTGAGATGGGCTCCCAATTCGCCAACGGCCTGGCAACTGGCTAATAGATATGGTTACAGTGTTGAAAGAATCAAACTAAGTGAGAATGGTAAAACACTGAAAGACCCGCCAAGAGAAATTATCTCAGAGGTGGTAATGAAGCCCGCACCTCAGTCTCAGTGGGAAATCATGATGGACAATGACGATTATGTTGCTGTTGCTGCCCAGGCCATTTTCGGAGAAACTTTCGAAGTAAGCGAGGATTTTGGAAGCGATATAGCCCAGGTAGTCAACAAAGCTAAAGAGCTGGAAAACAGATATTCTTTCGCTATATTTTCTGCTGATCAGTCGATCGATGCGGCAAAACTTTCAGGATTATACCTGGAGGATGAACTGATTGCCCCCAATACCAAATATGTATACAGGGTCTTTGCCAATGTTCCTCCGGATATCTCTCCTATTGACACTGGTTATGTATTTCTCGGTTTAGAGAACTATAAAGAACTTCCTCCGGTAACTGATGTTAATGTTGAGTTTGATGATCATCTGGCATTGGTGAACTGGGATGCTTCTGTTCTTGAGAAGATTTACAATAGTTTTTGGGTAGAGAGATCGGACGATGGCGGAAATAACTTCTCTCCTATTACCTCGGAACCAGTTGTCAATACTTTTTCAGGTGACAAGCCGAGAACCAGGTTCATGTTTAGAATGGATTCTATTCCTTCTAATAATACAGAATACTTTTACAGGGTAAGGGGAATAGACGCATTCGGAGAAATAGGCCCACCTTCGGAGGTCGTTTCCGGATCAGGAAAACCTTTGTTTGCCTACAATACACAAATCGAAGGTCATGAGATCATAAATAATGAGAAGGTAGTCATTAAATGGACCTTTCCTGAAACGGGTGTTTCGCTATTAAACTCCTTTGAGTTATTGAGATACAGTCAAAAGACTAAAACCTACTCAGTGATTGAGGAAAATATCTCTCCTCAGGCCAGACAATATACTGATGAAAGACCTAGGGCAACCAATTATTATGTCTTATCTGCAAATGATTCCTACGGTAGAAAAAATAATTCTTACCCTTACCTCGTGCAGCTTGAAGATAGCATTCCACCGTCACAGCCAAAAGGAATTGAAGGTGTCATAGACAGTATTGGACTGGTTTCACTTACATGGAAAAACAACCCTGAGGATGATATATTCGGCTACAAGTTATTCAAATCCAATTTCAGGAATCGAGAATTCATAGAAGTACCCGGTCCAATTATTGAAAGCAACACATACATTGATACGATCAACGTTGATAACCTTACGGAGAAGATTTACTATAAAGTTCAGGCATATGATTTCCGATTTAATCCATCAGAATTTTCGACAGAACTCGAACTTTCTAAACCGGATATCATTCCACCAAACCCACCGGTATTTAAAGAAATAAAGGCTGATTCCGCTGGAATTTTAATCACGTGGGAGTTGAGTCGTTCCGAAGATGTGGACCGACATTTACTTTACAGAAGATCTGATAAGGAACCAAACTGGACGTTGGTAAAATCCATTGACGATCTGAAGGTTAGCTTTTATCTGGATACGGACCTGATCCACAGAACTGCATATGCTTACACCATGATTGCAGTTGATGATGCAGGGTTAGAATCAAACCCCATTTCGCCTGTTAGCTTAAAATGGATTGATAAGTCACCGTATCCCCCTATCTCAGATTTTTTCTACAATATTGATAATGAGAAAAGAAATATCTCTCTTTCATGGAACTACGCTACACAAAATGTAAGTGAGTACAGAATTTATAAAAGTTTAAATGGCAATCCTTTCAAGCTGATTGAAACTGTAACTCCCGGCACTAGTAATTGGGATGATCAATATACCATCAAAGACACAGCGATCGAATATCGGATCATAGCGTCTTTCGACAATGGAGACTTATCTGGTTTTTCGAAAACATTAAAAGTAAATCTCTGATATGGCTTTAAGATTGACATATAAATTAATCTTAATATTGTTGATTTCCCTGTCAACTTCAAAGCTGGCAGCCCAAAGTTACGAAGTAGATTTTTCGTCAACGTTCGAATGTGATGAATTCTATTCAAATTTCGAGTCTTTTTACGAATGTTTCCGGATTAGCGGTGTTGATATTGAAAGAAACAATACAGTCACAATTAATACCAACTCACCAGGTTGGAGATGGGATTATGATGCTGACGGGATAGAAGATCAATTTGCTGATGCCTGGTCATACTCCGCCAGAGACAATGGTTCTTTTCCTCAGGATTATGTTTCCAATTACGTTATCCGACCGGTAGATGAATCCCCTAGGTGCAACTATGGTGATTATTTTCCCTATCAGAACGAATGTGATCGTGGTGACCCCAGGAATGGTCCTGTAATCACTATTAATAGTTTAAAGCCTATTATAGGGGTTAGTTCTGCAAATATTGGTAGGGAGTCAATCTGTTTTGACGAATCGTTAGTGCTAAATGCTTCACCAGGATGGCCTAAAGGAAAGTATAAATGGTATTACAGAAAAGCATCAGGTGGAAGTTGGAATAGGATGTCTGGTAGAGACGATGTGAGCGCAACCTTCAGAACCAGTGACTTCACTTCAGAATTCAGGAATGAAAGGCTTACATTTGCTGTGGCCATTGGTTCTGTTAGTTGTACTGATTGTAATCCGGACAACATGAAAAACAACGTTCGAAGAACTTTCAAGTTTTTGCCTCCCCCACCTGAACTCACTTCATTTAGTGCCGATGAGCCAGACTGCCCAGATGGAAGTGGTACCATTACAATTGTTCATCCATTAGGCACTAGAACAAATCAACTGTTTAATTACAGCGTTGCACAATTTGTCACTCAGGTTGATGGTGCCTGTCCACCGGGAGTCACTACCAACTCCTACGAATTAGACGTGGATAGTATCACATCAAGAAATAGTTCAATTCCAATTTGTAATGGGTTTAATGTTGCTAATCTAAGCTATGGGAGTGGTGCTAAGTTTTGTACGGGTAAAATTGGAAATTACTCAGAAATTTTCACTTCAACAACTGGTGTTACCGAATTTAGATATACTTTAAGCGATGATGATGTAAAGGAAGAAAATAACAGTACAAATGCTCTGGAGCTAAGGCCTGGTCTCTACGAAGTGATTGTAGAACCTGATGATGGTTTACCTGCAAACAATCCTAACAAACTATCTTGTCCATGCAGATTTTACGTTGACATTCCTCCTGCAACTAAAACATTGACATCATCCACTCCGGATACTTCAGCCCCTGCCTGTATTGGTGGTACTGACGGCTCTGTTGAAATTCCTGTTTCAGTACGTAAGTCTCTTGCTGGAGCCAATGATGTGACATATAATATTTCCGGTACTGATATAGACGCCCCTTTAAACAGTGATGATAAGTTGGTTATTAATGGTTTGTCCCAGGGATCATACACAGTAAACATCAAAGACGGTTGTACCTCAGGTTCCACTTCCTCATCTTTCTCAATAGGGCAAGGATTGAATATAACCCTTAATGGCGGTCCCAATATAACCAAGTCTTCCTGTGATGATACTAATGATGGAAGTGTTTCAGTAGACTTGATCAAAACTGGCAATAACAGGACAGCAAATCATACCTTCAATATTGTTGGTACCGCTACAAGAAATTCAGGAAGTACATCTTCACTAAGTCCGGGCATATCAGGTCTGCCAAATGGTAATTACACTCCTTCTGTCACATCTGCCGGATGTACTTTTAACTTTTCAGGCTTTCAGGTAACCCCGGAAATTGTTTCTAATGTAACCGTGGGAGCAGAAACTGATGCGGCTTGTAATTCTTCCGGTGGAGCACTGGGAACTTTGCAGATTACTGGTATAAAAAAAGACAGAGGGCAGATCGATATTGCCTATGTAATTAGCGGTGGTGGGCTTACCCCTACAAATAACATACAAGGAAGCATTACCGATGCTGATATAATTAGTGGTGATGCTACTTCTATGTCAGGTGCTACTGCACTCATTACTGGAATTCCTTCGCAAACAAACGCATCAATTCCTTATTCAATTGCCTTCACAGATAACTGTAGAAATGATTTAGCTATTGGTACTACCAATGCTAATACGTTTTCGATTGGCAAACCTGATCCGATTGCTGTCGCGAGCATTAGTGATATTGATATCGCTTGTTTTGATGACAGAACTTCTTCTGTCACGGTAAATATATCCGATGGTACCAAACCTTACACCGTTGATGTTCAAAGAAACGGCACCTCTATCCCCTCCTACCCACAAACGTTGGGCGCTAATGAATCCAGCAAACTGGTATCTGCACTCTCAGAGGGTGATTATGAGGTAATCGTAACAAGTGGTAATGGATGCACATCCGATATGGACAATACATTCTTTAAAGTCGATCCCGGTAACGCTACTGCTGCTTTGAGCGCTACCATCACCAAAAGAGTGAATACTAAAAACGGGCTCAACCTTGATTGTAATGCAGATAACACCGGGCAGCTGACTGTGGTAGT
>JBCBHL010000024.1:0-36791 GCA_038525605.1 Bacteroidota bacterium | reverse complement strand
AACATGATCAGAACAACGTGTCCCGGATAACGTGTCCAGAACAACGTTTCTTAGATAAATTGTCTCGGAAAGTTTTTCGAGATCGTTTCTAGCTGATTGCACGTTTTAGAGCGTGTGTCTCAAACTTGATTACTTATTGATTTGCTTGGAAGAGCTTCGGTTTCTTGGCCAATGCTTTATGCTATTGGTTGAGCAAATCCGTGGTGATTTTTTGCGAAAGTAACAGAGAAAACAACTAAACAATTTACTATGATACAAATTTACAAAAGGCTGTGTCTTGCAAAAAGATTCAGTAAAATCTATGGTTTAGCAGCTTTGTTGCTATTGGCTATCAGCAGCGGAGCGATGGCACAAAGCGGTGAAATATCCATTTCCGGACAGGTGGTGGATGAAACAGGAGAAGGTATGGTAGGGGTTAATATCTCTATCAAAGGCCTTACACGTGGTACTATTACTGATATTAATGGTAACTATAGCATGCAGGCGCCTGCCAATGGCACCTTAGTATTCTCCTTTATTGGCTATCTGGATAAAGAAGTAGCTATCGGCAATAGAGGTGTAGTGGATGTGCAAATGGAAGTGAATGTCGAAACACTTTCTGAGGTCATTGTAGTTGGTTACGGTACTCAGAGGGTCGAGGAACTTACAGGAGCACTTGAAATAATTGATTCCAGAAAACTGGAACAAATTCCAGCAGCTTCGTTTCAGGATGCTCTGCAAGGAAATGCTTCCGGATTGCAGGTAACTTCCTCCGATGGAGCACCTGGAGCAGGAATTTCTGTAAGGGTACGAGGAATCGGATCCATCAGTGCATCCAATGAGCCGCTGTATGTAATAGACGGAATTCCTGTAACCTCCGGTAGCGTTTCAGAGACGGATTTTGGAAATGGTGGAAGAAGTTCCAATGTATTGTCTTCAATCAACCCCAATGACATTGAAAACCTGGTAGTATTGAAAGATGCGGCTTCAACAGCGATCTACGGTTCCAGGGGTGCAAACGGTGTTGTTCTGATCACTACGAAAAGTGGTAAGGCCGGGAAAGCAAAAATTGACTTGAAAACGCAAGTAGGTATCTCTGATTTTGCTTTCCAGAATTTACTGGAGCCATTAAACAGAGATCAATACACGCAGCTTTTCATTGAAGGTTATGTAAATGCCGGAACGCAAACTGAGGAAAGTGCCCGCGCACTGTTTGAATCTCAGTTTCCTGAGAATGCTAATACTAACTGGCTGGACGAAATCACTCAGACCGGTGTAACACAACAGTATGATTTAAGTGCTCAGGGGGGTACAGAAAACTTTACATATTTCGTGTCTAGTTCATACTTCTCGCAAGAAGGAACAGTAGTTAACAATAAATTTGACAGATACTCAGTGAGAGTAAATCTTAATGCCAATCTTACAGAAAAACTTACACTGACTAATAACCTCAATGCATCTTTCTTCGAGCAAAGAGGCATTACTGACGGTACCAGGTGGCAGGCTCCTTTTTATCTGTCTTATTTGATGGCACCAACCGTCCCGGTGAGAGATGATCAGGGGAGATTTTATGGTGACCACACGTTTTTTATGGGAGGTAACAATCCTGTAGGTCATTTAAACGATGATAGAAGAGAATTGCAGCAGTCCAGAATTATTGATAATCTGACGCTTTCATATGAAATAATTGATAACCTGACTTTCAAATCAGCATGGAGTATCGATATTCTTAATGTTGACGAGTTTATCTTTAACAACAGAAGATATGGTGATGGTCGTAACGTCAATGGATCAGCGAATGAGGCAGCAACGGATATCATCAACTGGTTGGGAACTCAGACACTTTCTTATAACAGGACTTTCGGCAAAGGGCACAACTTCGATGGGCTGATAGGTTATGAAGCTCAGAAGCAAACAAGAGAGGTGATTGAAGCGTCAGGTGAGGGCTTTTCACATCCTGAATTGAGAACACTTGCCAGTGCGGCAAATCCTACCTTATCAAGATCCACCAGAACTGAATTTTCTTTCAGCTCCATACTTTCAAGACTTAACTATGATTACAATGGTAAGTATTTCGCTTCCTTCTCACTCAGAAGAGACGGTTCGTCCAGATTTGGAGCTGAGAACAGATGGGGTACTTTCTGGTCTATTGGTGGTGGATATACCATATCAGAAGAATCGTTTATTTCAGGGGTTAACTTTGTCGATCTGTTGAAATTAAGAGTAAGCTACGGAACTACCGGAAACGCTGGTTTCGACAACTTTGGATGGGCTGGTCTCTACGGGTTTGATAACGAATACGATGGTAGACCGGGGGCAATTCCTTCACAGGTAGCCAATCAGACATTAACCTGGGAATCACAGGAAAACTTCAATGTGGGAGTTGACTTTGCTCTCTTCAATGGTAAGATTTCAGGTTCCGCTGAGTATTTCAACAGAGTATCATCGGATTTGTTGCTGGATAGACCCTTGTCATTGACAACAGGTTTTAGAACTATCAATGAGAATGTAGGGGATATGAAGAATACTGGAGTTGAAATATCACTAAATGCCGATATCATCAACACACCAGATTTCAAGTTAAGTGCAGGTGGTAACATCACATTTATCAGTAATGAAATTACGCTATTGCCAGACGCAATTCTTGAGGGTACTAAAAGGAGAGAAGAAGGCAGAGATTTTCAGGAGTACTACCTGTTTGGATGGGCAGGTGTAGACCCGGCTAACGGAGATCCTCTTTGGTACACCGACTCTACCAAAGTAGAAACTACCAATGACATCAATCAGGCTGAACGTTTTTATGATGACAAGAGCGCAACACCTGATTTCTTTGGTGGCTTTAACTTAAACGTCTCTTATAAGGGTTTTTACCTAAATACACTTTTCAACTTCCAGATCGGAAATTATGTATATGATGCGCCAGGATGGGTAATTCACGGCGATGGTAGATTCACTCCAAGAAGTACTTCTACGTGGGCATTTGAAAACAGGTGGACAACTCCGGGACAAGACGCATTGTTCCCTCAGCACAGGTGGGGCGGTAATCAATCTTCAAACATCAGGAATTCATCCAGATACTTATATGATGGAAGTTTCATCAGGTTAAAGAACATCAATTTAGGATATGATTTCCCTGCGAATGTTACCAGTAAACTAGGAATCCGTTCATTAAGAGTTTATTCAAGTGTTAGTAACCTATGGACTTGGGTGGCAGATGAAAACCTGCATTTCGATCCGGAGCAAACCATCAATGGTGTGTTCAATACGGTTACACCAATTAGCAGAACTGTTAGTTTTGGTGTAAACCTGGGACTGTAATATTAATAGTCAATGTCACATTGAGTGCTTAATGAGATAGATTTAAAAACTAAGGATGTTGGACCGTACATAAATACGCTAATTATGAATTCATAATTATGAATTATATACGAACAATACATCCTGGTAAATCAAATCACAAGCACAATTAAAAATCAATGGGGATATTTATTAAATCAAATTTGAATAATTATGAAATCAATATATAAACACATATTATTAGTGGTATTGCTGTTGACAGGTTTCTCCTGCAGTGATAGTTTTTTGGAGCTGGAACCACAGCAAAGTATTTCCGACGAGGTATTCCTCTCATCATTTGATGATTTTGAAGCGGCCATTATTGGTGGATATGATCAGTTACAGGCACCGGATTTATACGGACGTTACATCCCGTTGGTAGCTGATGTCATGGGTGAAGATGTAAAGCAAAATGCCAGTGCCAACCGTGCCAAAGAATGGGCCGAATATAACGGTTCTTCTGTAGATTTTATTCCGCGTGAGTTTTGGGCAGAACTGTATGAGGTAGTCAATATTACCAACAGAATTATCAATGCTGAATTCACTCCTCCAACCTCTTTAGAGACGGAATTTGATCAAATCCTGGGTGAGGCTTATGCTATGAGAGCGTTGGCCTACTTCGACTTGTGCAGAATCTTCGGGCAGCACTATACTTTTACAACAGATGCCTCTCATCCTGGAGTTCCGATAGTATTGGAATTTGATGTAACAGGAAAACCAGCCAGAAGTACGGTAGCTGAAGTATATACGCAGGTGATATCTGATTTTAACAGGTCTATAGAATTGATGACTATAGATCCAAATCCTGTAAATGCCGGATATTTTTCTGTGGAAGCTTCTCAGGCCTTGTTGTCAAGGGTTTATCTGTACATGGAAAATTATGAAATGGCTGAGTCGATGGCCAATGCTGTAATCAACAGTGGTAAGTTCTCCTTGGTGAGTAATGCAGATTATCCCATGCAATTTTTCAACGGTAACTCTTCGGAAGCAATTTTCGAAATGATCTTCAACCTGGCTGATAATCCTGGTCCTGATCACCTGGGAGGAATGTATAAAGCAACTGGCTATGGTGATTATTTACCATCTATTGACCTATTGCTGTTAATGGAGGGTGGAGATGTGAGAAGAAGCATGTTTACTACTGATGATAACCTGGGTGGAATCTATGGGAATTTACGAGTCAATAAGTACCCAAGTGAAGGCGCTGAAATTGCTACTGATAATTTGCCTGTAATCAGACTTTCTGAAGTGTATCTGAACAGGGCAGAGGCCAGAGCTAAGAAGGCTGCCCCTGATTTTACCGGAGCGCAGGCAGATCTGAATCTGATCAGACAAAGAGGATTCCCGACAGCAGATGACGTAACGGATACTGGTACTGATCTGATAGATGAAATCCTGATTGAAAGGCGAATAGAATTGGCTTTTGAAGGACATAGAATCTTCGATGCTACCCGTAACAGGCAGGATATTGTGAGAAACGATTGTACAGCTCCTGAAGTGGCATGTACAATTTCTTATCCGAGTGACAGGTTTATTTTACCGATTCCACAGGATGAAACAAATGTCAATGATATTGCTCAAAACCCATCTTATGGTAACTAAGCAAAATGACTTTGAACTCAATTGTTTTTTGAACGTGAATAATTGAGTTAAATCAGAAAACAGATTTTTTGATTGGAGATGCTGCTTCTTGATTGGAGCAGCATTTTTTATTGCTGCCAGAATCAATTGTAAAAACGATTATTCCGACAACAAACTATCGATTCCCAGCTACAAATTCCGGTCAATTTTAATGGTTAACAATTTCTATCTTGATTTTATCAAATACCTATGAGATACACTTCAATACCAATATAGAGGCTCATCTGTATTTGTTAATTGAATCATACCTCCCCGTATGATTCCGGATTAAGCGGAAGCCGAAAAGCTATCAGAGAGTAGGCATCAAACACATACGCGAATAGTAAGATGAAGAAGAGATTAAATCTTAATGACCTGAAAGTAAAAAGTTTTATAGTCGGAAATGATGAATTGAATGCTGACACTATAAAAGGTGGAGCACTTCCCGGTGGTCCTAATGATCAGGACAAGTATGGGAGAACTGTTAAGTGGTTTTGTGGCGGTGATTTGCCCGATGGTGGCGAGACTGTCCTAAACATTTGTGAGACAGTATACTACGATTGTTAATACAAAAGGCATTGTTGCAAAAAAAAGCATCCTAACCAAAAAGGTCGGGATGCTTTTCTCAATATATATTCTTCAACATTGCCACGGATCTTTGTAAAGATCAATGCTGAATAATGAGTTTTCTAACGGATTTCAGGTCGTTGGATACAAACTGAACGAAGTACAATCCATTCTCTAATTGACTAATGTCAATGCTAATTAAATTGTCCTTAGGCACTAAAACTACTTTTCCGTTGGTATCTAAGATTTGCACTGCATTTACTGATTGCTCAACTTCTATTGATAACCTTTGGTGTGCAGGATTTGGATACAATGAAATCAAATCCTTTAATTCATCATCAGTGCTGGTAATCACAAAAGAGACTTCATTGGAAAACTCAGATTTTTCAAATGCATTGAATGCCTGAATTCTGTAAAAATATTGAATGTTCTGAGCTGCGGTAAGGTCTTCAAAATTGGTATCTGTGGTTTCAGCAAGAAGTTCGAAGGATGAATTGTCATTTTCTGATCTGTATATTTCAAAACCGAGTATGTCTGTTGGTGCATATTCCCATTCAAGTGAAATGCTCGTTTCTTCCATTCCCAAACTAATTTCCGGTGTTGGCAGCATGGCCGATTCAGGAGAGGTAAATTGAAGGGTGTCTGATAGCGATCCGAAAAGACCGGAATTCACCCTCAGATAATACCGATAAGCGGTATTTAGCGCCACGCTTTCGTCATTAAATGAGACGGTATTTGCATCCAACATGGTAATTTCAGAGAAGTCGCCTTCTTCTGTCGCTCTGAATACAGTCAGTGATTCTTCGACTTCTGTATTGTCCTGCCAGGAGAGTAGAACACCAGTGGTAAAATCAAATTCGGCATTCAGCCGATCCGGAGCTGGCAAATCAGGAATTTGTATGGAAAATTCATTTGAATTCTTAGAAAATAAATCGTTTCTGATAGCTCTTACACGGTACTCATAGCTGCTGGTGAGCGATAGATCAGTATCTACATAGGTATTCATATCGGCACCTAAAGTTGTCAATAGAGCAAAGTCACCATCAGCCTCTTTTCTGTATAATTCATAACCAGTTTCTTTTGATGAATTATCGTTCCAGCTTAGTGTAATTCCTGTGCTGAAAGCGAATTGTCCGTTTAAAGCAGTTGGTAACTTCGGCACATCAAAATTAACGATAGCAGTGTTTGTAAAGTCATCAGCTTCTAATTTTGAGAAGTTTCCTGAAATCAGAAATTCAGAGCCATTCAGGTCGACAATACTGTTGATAGAAGGACCTGAAAAGTTTCCGATCTCAACTAAATTGAGATTAACTTCAGGGTCTGCTGTACCGTCAAGATTTACTTTTCCGATCCCGGGAGAATTTGTCTCGTTTACCGTTGAGAATTGCCCACCAATAAAAATATTATCAGAGTCGATTGGGAGAATTTCAGAAACGCCGGAAGAACCAATGGTTGTGATGGAGGTGTCATCGCGTAAGGTTCCGTCAGTTTCAAACTGAACGACCTTATCAGGCTCGTTACCTGAGCCAACGGTAGAAACAAGAATGATCCCGGTTTCCGGCATTACCGCGGCAGCACCAATACTCAAACTACCAAAATCATAGGCTACATTAAAGCTTTCTATACCATTGCCTTCTAGGTCCGACATACCAATAATAGTGCCGCCATCAAATCCTACATTTCCAGCATAAAACAAGTTGTTATCCGCCGTTAAAACCAATGACTCAATTCTGGTATTGGCGTCAAGGTTCAGATCAAAAGCAGTATCAATAGATCCGTCACTATTTAGTATTGCAAGGCTATTTCTGCTATTATTGTCTACAAAATTAAAACTACCTCCAATGATTATCTTGTCATTGTCAAGTACTATGATTTCTGTTACACCATTAGTTACAAAGTTAGAACCAATGGATGGTGTAAAGTTCTCATCAATTATGCCATTATTTGACATTCTGACAAATGACCCTGTCGAAACATTATTGAAAGTCTGGAATCCTCCGCCCAACAAAATATTTCCGTTGTTGTCTGTTTCGATTGAACGGACGGGGCGTTCAGGCCCGCTCCCGATATTTGCCATAAATTGCTGATCAATGCTGCCTTCGATATTGATTTTCACTAAGAAATTTGCAGGTAGGTTGTTCACAGAGGTAAAACTTCCACCTAAAAGAATGGTTCCATCATCCAGTTGCTTCGCAGCAGAAACTGATGATTGTCCGGCAATGTCAGCATTAAAGCTGGTTAATACATTTCCGTTCAAGTCTAGCTTTGAAAGCCCCTGACTGAAATGATTACTATAATTGTTGTGATTGGCAGAAAAGTATATTTCGCCGTTATTCCGAACCCTGATTATTGGCTCTGAAACGGTTCCGAGAGAATTGTTGAATTCAATATCTCCATCAGCGAAAGCACTGTCAATTTGTCCAGTATTAAACAAACGTACCAATTCAAAATTATTAATACCAGTGTTAATTCCAGATACCAGAATATTTTCATTTAAATCAAGCGCTGCTCTAACTGATCTGTCAAAAACATCTGCATAAGCACCCGGAAGCAAAAAATCGGTGTCAAGACTTCCGTCATTATTTAATCTTGCTACACTTTTCGCAGTGCTATCATATACTGAGTCAAAGCTTCCTGCTATGATGATATCACCATCAGACAATGGCAGAACAGAATTAACTGTTGGGGAAGCTAAATCAGTCAGGTTTCCTGTAAAGCTGAAGCTGTCGTCAACAGTACCATCAGCATTTAATCTAAGAATGTTATTGAACGATGCATCATTGAAGGTGCTAAATGCGCCTCCGAAGAGAATCTTATCATCAGCGAGAATTTTCAGGTCACTCTCTGTGAAACTGGCATTGTTAAAACCAATGTTGTTGTTAAAGGTATCATCAAGGGTACCATCCTGATTTAATCTGACAATCCCCAGATCGGTAGTAAACGAAATGACGATGACCTTCCCGTCACTTTGCAGTCCTATGTGATTCACTGAGGTGATTACAGTATCCAGCTGAAATGTCTCGTCGACAGTTCCATCGCTATTTAATCTGACAATGTCATTACTACCTTGAAAGTCTCCTCCAACATAGTACTTCTCAGTCTCAGTATCATAGGTTATTGCTGAGACAAAGCCAGTAGCAATAAATTCTCTCGAAAATTCGCTATCAAGGCTTCCATCGGAATTTAGTAGTACCGCACCTTCAAGTTTTACATCCTGAACTGAAACAAAATTCCCAGAAATAAATAACTTATCATTTTCTAAATACTCTACCAGGAATAGATCAGGAAGACCTTCTATCAGTGGTTTATAGCCAGAATCAGTTAATTGGGAAAATACAGGATTTAACACGCAAAGAAATGCGATGGTGAATAATAATTTGTTTTTCATAACAGAGTTTAGTTTTGTGATTTTAAGCGTTGCTTAAAATTATTGTATTAAGTAATGAATTTCAAACCCTGATTGTTTGTATGTGCTGGTTTGGCTGTATAAGTGGTAAATATTAGATGTGAACAGGTTATTCTATTTTGGAAATGTTAGCTCTGTATGCTAATAGTAAGTATTACAAATTACTAAATCCGGCATCTCATCTATTCTGATAAGACACCGGATGCAGTTGTATATGGGTTGCTTTTTTAGTGTATTGGTGAAAAGCGCAATCCTGAGCAGGGCATTAGCATTGAATCAAAAAAATACTGCTTCGGTAACATCCTTAGAAGCAGTAATTCCTCTGTAACTACTAGCCTAGTGCTGATATATTACTCTTCCGAAGTAAGAACCTTGATCACTTTTGATTTGATAGATGTAAGTTCCCGGTTTCACCTGGCTACCATTCAGGTCAGTACCGTCCCACCTTAAGACTTTGTCCGAGAGTGCACTCTCGCCCGAATAATAAATCCTGCTGATTTCTTTTCCGGATTTTACATCCTTGATTATTAGTATAGCAGGTTCATCCAACCAGGGATATCCAAAGGAAACGTAATTCTTAAATGGGTTAGGATAGGCGGTCGCTGTAACTTGATTGCCAACTAATGGCTGACCATCATCAAGTCTTGATGCCGTACTGTAAGGTGGAATAAACACCTGATCGATATTTGACCAAAGAGAAGGACCCGTACTATTGATTGCCCTGATTCTCACGTCAAATACTCTGTTGCCTTCAACGGAGGCCACAGAAGTTGACGACTGTGTGGCATTGGCTGGGATATTGACTAAAAGCTGTTCCCATTGTGTATCAGTTACCTCTTTGAATTCGATTTCAAATCCTGTTTCACCCGTACTATTGTCAGACCAGGTGAAAAACACAGACCTGTTGATCGAAAGAAATGAAGCCTGAAAGTTAGAGGGAGGTGCTAAAGAGGGATTGTTCGGGGGTAGATATACTTGTGCTACATTCGACCAGGGTGAAGCACCTATTGCATTTGTAGCTCTGATCCTTAGGTCATAAGTCTGGTCTCCAACAATGCCTGAAACATCAGTAGTTGTTGAAGTGACATCACCATCAATATCAACCAGCAGAGTTGACCAGTTGGTATCAGTAGTTAGTTTGTATTCAATTTCGTGTCCTGTTTCATTATTGCTACGGTCTACCCAGAAAAAATCTACGGCAATATTTACCGGATCGAAAGAGGCACTGAAGTTGGTTGGTGCATTAGGTGCTGAATTGAATGTTCTGACAGCTACCGGATTTGAGAATCCTGAATTATTTGTAGCGTTTGCAGCATAGATTCTATATCTGTAACGAGTATTGGGATCCAGATCCGTATCCAAAAAAGTAGTCTGATTTGCACCTACCTGATCGACATCAGCATATTGTCCGTTTTCTCGTGCTCTGCTGATGACAAATTTGGTTTCATTGTTACTGTTATCGGTCCAGTTTAACCTGATCTGTGAACTACTTAATACTGATGCTCCTAATTGGCTTGGAGCATTGATTACACCACTGTTGGATGTTGTGGCAACATTTGAATAAGGGGACAATATACCTCCTTCTACTGCTCTCACCCGATAGCTATAAGTATTGGCTGCATTGACAGCATTGTCGATTTCAGTCAGTTGACTGCCCGTTCTATTGACTTGCCTGTAAAAATTGAAGCGGCCATTATTGATTTTTCTGTCGATTACAAAACCAGTTTCATCAGGGTTGGAGTCATCCCAACTTAGTAAAATTGAATTTCCATTTGTCTGGAATGAAGCTGTCAGGTTTGTTGGAGCTTGTAAAATACCAACTGTATTCGCGGAAGCGACATTAGAAAATGGTGATGCTTCGCCATTTCTGCGAGCTCTTACTCTGTAGCGATAAATTGTACCGGGTTCAGCAGTTTGATCCGTAAAAGCAAGGTTACTGCCCGTTACACTGATAAACTGAAGAGGATCAAAGTCTCCTAGAGCTATAGCTCTTTCTATTTCAAAGGCTGTTTCGTCAGTATTGATATCTTCCCAGTTAAGTAAAACATGGCCCTTGCTAGAGTTGTAGCTAGCAGTGAGGTTTAAAGGAGCAAATAGGTCTACATCTATTTCGATGGTGAAAATTTCGGAAAAGCTGGAGGTTTGTGTACCTTTTAAAGCTTTGATTCTATAGCGATAATCATTCTGATTTGCTGCACTGTTATCTTCGTAAGACAGGTTGGAACCCGTTTCAGTGATCCTGTCAATTTCCACGAATGGATTGTTATTTGCTGATCTTTCGATGATAAATCCGGTCTCGTCAGCATTATCATCGGTCCATGTAAGTTGTACTGACGCACTAATAGGGTCATAGCTACCAGTGACACTAGCAGGCGGATTTAGGATACCTTGCCCTGAATCAACCGAAGCAGTATTGGATGGTGAAGAAGTGGTAGTTCCTCTTCTGGCAGTCACCCTGTATCGATAGTTGGTTCCACGGCGGATATTGTCTTCATCAGTGTAACTCAGGTTTGATCCCGTTTGTGAGATGGTGGCAATAGTTGTGAAACTACCGTTATTGACTGACCTGGAAATACTAAAACCAGTCTCATCCAGATTACTGTCTGTCCAGGAAAGCGCAATGCTTCCTGTTTGCGTTTGTAAACTCGATACCAGGTTTGCAGGAGCTGATAAAGGTGTACCAGTTGTAACCGTCACAATATTTGATCCGATTGATTGAACGTCACCTACGAATGCTTTCACTCTGTAAGTGTAGGTTCTGCCAGTAACGATGTTGTCATCCGTATGTCCTCTGCCAGTGACTGTGGCGATCGTTTGAAATTGACCAATGTTATTTTCTCTTTCTACAATGTAACCGTCTACACTGGTGTTGTTAAAATCATCCCAGCCAAGTACTACCCGATCAGGGGAGCTGACAAAAGATGCTCTGAGAAATACAGGTGGCTCTACGGTAGTTCTGTTGGTTTTGAGAATGCCTCGCTGTTGGCTATTTGTTTGTGCTATCAATAACTGGTGGCAAAATAGCAGGCAAAAGCACATAAAGGCTTTCGCAGAGAAAAGTGGGAATGTTTTCATAATTAACGTAAGATTTAGTTAAAACATACCTGATCAATTTTCAGGTTTTAATAAACAGAAAGGTGACTTTTAAGCAGAGATACTGATGATCAAAGCCTAACCGTAAACACCTATTGATGATCAAATGTATGCTTGCTTTTCCTGAAGAATCACTCCATTTTGAATTCAAAAGTTGAACTGAAAGAATTATTTAATGAAGTGAGAGATTAGTGTTTTTGATCGATTTTCAAATGTGATAAATTGAATGTGAAATTGGTTTGGAAATGAAATTGCTATAAGAATCGATAGCTAATAGAGATTGTCTAATATCTACCATTAAGGTTTTTGATCCTGCATGTTTTGTTTGAGAAAATAATTATAGGCAAGCGTCAGTCCTAGTACAAACAATCCTGCTGTAATGCCCAGGATCACGTTGATGTAAACAGGTGCTGTTAATGATACACGAATTAAAATGGTAGCGAGTGCAAAAGATGAATAGCGGAATAAGTTGTAGTATTTTGTTGTGTATCGAAGTGAGAATAAAAGGATTAGGATATCTGTGAATATCAGAATGGTATAGAACGTATTGAATGAATCGACGTAATGACCAGTTTTGATAAAATGTACAATATCGGCGGTACCCAGATATAAAAAACTATCAACAACAAGAGTGACAATATCTTCTTGAAATGGATAAATTCCAATTGTTCCTGATCGTTTTTGGTGATGCGTTCATGTAGTTGTTTTTGATAGTAGAATGCGATGATTAAAAATATCAGCAATGCTCCGAAAGCGTCACTCAACATGTGAAAAAGCGGTTCGTAAATAAAGTTGGACCATTCTACCGGTTGATCAAAACTGCCAAATTCTTTAAAAGAGGATCTTAAAAGAATCACAGAGAGTATTTCAAACTGCTTACCTACAGAATCTGCAACCGATTTAGGCAACACGAATATCAATCCCAATATTTCAATGATCAGCAATACCTGAAAAGAAAGGTCGATCGCCAGGAAATAATTGGAAGCTGGAGGAAGGTTGAAGATTCCAAAGTTTTTAGCAAGGGCTACAATTAATAAACCAAGTGCAAATGTTCCTATTAAGAGCCAGCTAATCGTCTGATCTGTAAGTCTGTGGGACCAGATTTTGTGTAATCCATCATATATTTTAATCAATAACCTCATTACTGAAGTTTCTTCTTGTTGATGGCATCTCTAATCCGACTGGCACTTTTGTAATCTTCTTTTTCCAATACTTTTTCAAGCAACTCCTCAAGTTCCTCCAACGGAAAGTTGATAAATGAACCTCGCTTTTCTATGGGGAGTCCCTTTGTATCAACAGAGAAACCAGTTTGTTCCAAAATATAGTCAAAAGTATAGACAGGACATTCAAACCTGACCGCCAGCGCAATAGCGTCGGACGTACGGGCGTCAACTACTATTTTTTCAGTGTTTCTTTTAAAGACCAATTTTGAATGATAACGGTTATCGACTACCTCATCTATGATCACTTCTTCCAATTTCGCATTAAATGATTTCAGGGTATTGTAGAAAAGGTCATGCGTTTGTGGTCTGATAGGTTTCATTTTTTCTACAACCATGGCAATAGCCTGAGCTTCTATAGCACCAATAGTAACCGGGATTCTTCTACGCATTTCAACATCTTCCAGAATTAGTGCAAAATGGCCTGTGTGAGACTCACTATTGGTAAGGGCGACTAAATTAAGCTCAATTTTTTCCATCATCCTATGAATTTGAAGACCATATAAACACCATATGCTATACAAAGCAAGGCAGATACCCATAGGAACCCTTTCTGTAATTTTTCACCTATTCTTAATTTGTTAGTCATAGGAATTTTGAATAGCGCAGCGACCAGTATCATACCAAGTATAGAGCCTATTCCAAAAAGTAATATATAGGCAATACTCATAGAAGATGACTTAATTTCAGACATCGCAATCAGCACAACAGCACCACTTCCTGCCAACCCGTGAATAGTACCGATGATAAATGCCAGCTTACCACCACGTGTGTCTGCTTCGGTTGATGATACCACCTTTTGGTTGATTTTCAAAGCTCTGTAGATACCCAAAGCAATTAAAGTGATGCCTACAATGACTTCCAGGTATTCGAAAGAGGAAATATTAAGGGTGAGTTTGGCAAGGATGATGATACAACCTACCACTATGATCATAGAGGTGTGGCCAAGACCCCAAAACAGGCCATCTTTCATTGCCGACATAAAGGAAGCTCGTTTATTGGCCAGATTACCAACAGCCAGTACATGATCTGCTTCAAAAGCGTGATTAAATCCGACAATTATGGCAAAAAGAAGAGCGGGTAAAGTCATGTTTTTAGAGGTTTTAAAATCACACGGTGATTGCCGGTATCAGCGATCGCCAACAGGTTATTTTCTACACAAATAGCAAAAGGCCAATATAGTGCATTGGTGGTTCCAAACATTGTTTTGGAGTTTTCGCTTCCGGTTCCAAAGTCATCATGCCCGATGAGACTATGTGCAGAGGGATTATTTTTTCGTGGAATAGGAGAGAAGCGCATGATTCTGCTATTGCCTGTGTCAGCTACATACAGACTGTCTTTGTGAAAGAAAGAATCGTAGCACCAATTGAGTGTAAACGCCGCAGGTTGTAATCGGTATTGGTTCTGACCATTTGCTTCAAAGCTATCCTGTCCGATGATGACATCCGCTTTTTGAGAGATGCTGTCTTTCCAATTGTGCCAAACCAAAACCCTGTAATATTGCGTATCAGCAACTGCCATCGCACCACTAGCGCTGATTTTTATTGAGTAAGGCCATATAGGATCTGTATTTTCATAATCTCTCTCTCGAAAGCTTGATTTCCCGATAACCTCATCAGCTTGCTGACTATTTTTTGTCGGAATCTCATGATAAAATAGTATTCTTCTGTTTCCTGTATCTGCTATCCAAAGTCTCTTTCCATCTGAAAATACGCCATAGGGCCAATTTAGGCTACTGGAAGTTGGGTCGCTGCCCACTCCTGAAACATTTGGTTGATTACTATCAAAATCTGGTTGTCCGACTACTACATCTGCGGGTTGTCCGTTCTCTGTTGGGAAATGATGCCAGATAAGCACCCTGTGATTCCACGCGTCGGCTACAATTAGCTGCTGACCATCAGACCAGATTCCCGAAGGGTAATGTAAAGTTCTGGCTGAGACCTGCTGACCACTGTTTCTTCTGGTATCGGAAGATGCTAACTGACCCAGTGTGATGTCAGGGGACTGATGTTTATTCTTAGGTAATTGATTCCATATGAAGACCCTGTTTTGCCCAGTGTCTGCCACAAAAAGCTTTCCCTGAATCATCCAGACACCTCTGGGAGCCAGCAAAGGACTGGATTCATCACCGTAAAACAGTTTGCTTTCCAAAAGGAATTCTGTCGTTATTGGAGGTGTTCCTAGCATATTCTTGGTAATTGTTCTCCGGGTAACATACTCAACACACGACGTCCGCCGATAGCACTCGTCATTATAACCTGCTTTGGGTGATTTTCAGTTACAACTCCTATTACAGCAGCATTGGATGATGCTTCATTTTTTCTAAGAAATGCAACAAATTCATTCGCAATTTCTGAAGAAATAATGCTGATAAAAACACCTTCATTGGCAACATACATGGGATCAAGTCCCAGCATTTCACAGGCTCCCTGTACGCCGTCACTGACGGGAATGTCTTTAAATTCCAAATCCATGCCCAATTGGCTTTGTTCAGCAATTTCTTTTAGAACTGTAGCAACTCCTCCTCGTGTAGCATCCCGTAAAACATGGATATCCTCACCAAATCTCTCTATGGCCTTTTCTGTAATTTTACTCAGGTCTCTCGTGTCACTTTCAATGTCACTTTCAAATTCAAGACCTTCTCTTACAGACATAATGGCGATTCCATGTCTTGCCAATTCATCACTCACGACAATACAGTCACCGGGCTTGACATTTTGAACGTCAATATTTGCCTTTTTCATAACAGTCCCTACACCTGTAGTATTGATAAATAACTGATCGCCTTTTCCTTTATCCACGACTTTGGTATCACCTGTCACGATACTGACACCAGCCTGATCGCTTGCCTGTTTTATGGAAACTAGTACTTCCCAAAACTGATCCATTTTCAACCCTTCTTCTATGATGAAACTGAGAGAAAGAAATTTGGGAACAGCTCCACACATTGCCAGGTCGTTGACCGTTCCATAGACAGCCAATTCCCCAATGTTTCCTCCGGGAAAAAAGATAGGATTTACAACAAAACTGTCCGTAGTAAATGCGGTTTGTCCTGACAATTCCAAAATAGCTCCATCGTGCTGTTTGGCCAGGTGATCATTTTTTAGCAGATTAAAAACACCTGCATCAAGTAGCTGATGTGTCAAAACACCACCACTTCCGTGACCCAACGTGATCACATCGAAATCCAGCTTTGGCATGGGGCAATTTAGTTGCATTTTCATGTCGTTTCCACCAATTCAGTTTGCCCTGAGTAATGATAATAGGCGGCACAAGCTCCTTCTGAGGAAACCATTGGGGCACCTAATGGATTAGAAGGTTTGCACTTTTTCCCAAATTGCGAACACTGAACAGGCTTTTTAAGCCCTTTCATGATATCACCTGCAATGCACTCGGCATGTTCCGGTGTATCGACTGTCCAAATCGAATATTTCTCGTTTGCATCAAACTCCCGAAAGTTCTCTCTGACCTTATAACCACTTTGTGGTATCACACTCATACCTCGCCACATGCGATCAGTTCTTTCAAAAACCTGTTCTATGACCTCTTTGGCATTAGGGTTGCCTTCTTCGGAAACCATTCTGCTATATTGATTTTGTAGGAGCGTCTGCCCTTTTTCCAGTTGTTGAACGACCATTAGAATTCCCTGTAGCAGGTCTACAGGCTCAAAACCGGTTACAACGATTGGAACGTTGTACTGTTCCGCCAAAGGATAGTATTCTTCCAGTCCCATGATCGTACAAACGTGCCCAGCTGCTAAAAAGCCTTGTACCACTGTGTCAGGATCGCTCATAAGAGCCGAAATGGCAGGAGGGACCAGTACATGAGAGGCCAGAATAGAATAATTTTTCAATTGCAACCGCTCTGCGTGCAAGACTGAAAGAGCGTTAGCAGGTGCAGTAGTTTCAAAACCAACCGCAAAAAAAACCACTTCACGATCTGGATTTTCCTGAGCTATTTTTACTGCTTCCAGTGGCGAATATAATATGCGAATATCAGCACCTTCTGCTTTAGCTTCCAGCAGGCTCTTCTCAGAACCGGGTACCCTCAGCATATCCCCATAGGAGCAGAGAATTACCTGATTCTCTAAAGCCAGTTTGATCGCTTTATCAATCAAAGCCAGCGGCGTAACGCACACGGGACAACCCGGCCCGTGAACCATAGTAATGTCCTTTGGAAGTAAATCTAATATGCCGTTCTTTACAAGGCTATGTGTTTGTCCGCCGCATACCTCCATGATCGTCCAGGGCTGTGTCACAGTCTTTTTGATCTCTTCAAGATACCTGGCCACTAATTCCGGATTTCTATATTCACTTAAATACTTCATGTCATTTATCTTTTAGTTGATCAATAGAAGCAGGTTCCAGCTCATCCAGTTCACCAGCCTCTTTCAGGTATTCAAAGGTTTTACGGGCCTCTTCTTCGTTGACAATGCTGATGGCCACACCTACGTGAACCAAAACATAATCCCCTTTTTTGGCCTTGGGTACCATTTCTAAGCTGGCTTCTTTGTAAATACCGCCAAATTGTACTTTTGCCATCCGCACCAGACCATTCATCTGGGTTTCGATAGATTTAATTTTACCTGGAATTGCTAAACACATTGTTCTATAGTTTTAAAGTTCCTGTGATTTTTTTGCTGTCTGATCTGTAAATGAGCCAATTGCCCAAAAGCAATATTCTCGTCGTTTGGAGATAATTTTTGATGAAAGTATAATTCAAAGTCCTTGCTTAAATAATCGATTAATAGATCGACTAAAAGTCCGTTTTGAAATACGCCACCGCTGAAAGCGATTTTCCTGTATGAATGCTGAATTGCTACGTCCCTGACTATTTCGACAAGCGTTAGGTGAAAACGTACACTGATTACATGAGGATTGGTTTTCCTGTCATGAAAGACCTCATTCATTAGCTTTTTCACAGATATCGAACTACCATTTACTTCAAAAGAGTAAGGCTCTAAATTACCTGATAAGGCAAGTACTTTTTTTGCATCCTGTTCTAATAACATCGCCGACTGTCCCTCATATGTATTGGAATTTGAGATACCTGCCAGGTAGGCGACTGCATCAAATATTCTTCCTATACTGCTTGTCAGCTGAGTTGGTTTTACCAATATTTTGGAATAGAAATCCCATTCAGTTTGCTGAAACCCACCTTGTAGTTCCGAAACTTTTTCAGGGCTTGCCAGCGATAATGCACAAAGTCTGTTATCTATGGCCATTCGATCATTGGAAAGCACTTGAAAATAATCGATATGAGCGATTCTGCAGATCTGTTGATCTGTATAATCAAAAAACTCCCCACCCCATGTATGACCATCTGCACCGTAACCAGTACCATCCCATATTACCCCCAATACCTGATCCTGATTGATCAATTCTCTTTCTGCCAGTATCGCTGCAAAGTGAGCCTCATGATGTGGGATTTCAAAATGAGGAATCTTGCACTCTTTGGCAAGTGTTTTACCCAGTTGGTGACTGTAATATCCGGGATGACTGTCTATCAGTATCTGATTGATATCAGCTTGAACCAATTTTAAAAAACGGTCCTTCACTAATTCGAACTGTAATTGATTGTCATAATTACTTAGGTTACCGAGGTACTGAGAAACGTAAGTATTCGCCGAAAGAGATATCGCAAAACTCCCTTTCATTTCTGCACCAAGCGCCAGTGTGTCTGATCCTGGTTGACTCATCGAAGTAAACGTTAATGGTGCCAGACCTCTTGCTTTTCTCAGTATAATCTGTTGTTGATGTTTAGGAGAGAATTGTATAACAGAATCATCCTGCGGAAAGTGGATCTTTCTGTTATTGCTCACAATGAAATCTGCGAGCGTTGAAAGCCCAGATTCATCATGATCGTGAACAATTGGGGAGCCACTTACATTGGCACTGGTAGCAATCAACGGGCCATCAAATTTGTTGGTAATTAATGAAAGAATAGGAGCATATGGAATCATTACGCCTATTTTTTCAAGTCCCGGTGCTATCAGTTCCGAGGCTAACCTGATACTGGATTTTGGTTTTAGTAGCACAATAGGGGATACTGGTCCGGTCAATAATCTCTTTTCATGTGGACCGATCAAAAAGTGTTCTTCTACCTTTTCTATGCTTTGATAAAGGATGGCAAAAGGTTTGGAAGGCCTGTTTTTTCGCTCTCTAAGTTTCGCAATCGCCTCATGGGTATTAGCATCAGCAATCAGTAAAAAACCGCCAATTCCTTTTACTGCAACGATATGTTTAGCTCTGAGCTTGTTTGCTATGAATGTGATGATTTCAGACGAATTAAATTGTTGATTGATTACTCCATCAGCATTCGATAAACTTAGTTGAATACCACAGGAAGCGCAGGAGTTTGTCTGTGAAAAATAGCGACGATCCATCGGATCATTATACTCATTTTCGCATGTTCTGCACATCTTAAAGGGAGCCATAGACGTCAATTCCCTGTCGTAAGGCAAACCATTTAAAATAGAATATCTGGGCCCGCATTCAGTACAGGTAATGAACGGATATTGATATCTGAAATTGCCGGGCTGTCCGAGTTCGGAAATACAGCTTTTACAAATGGCAAAGTCAGGCGTGATGCTTATTTCCAGCTGTACGTTCTGACTTTCAGTAATCCTGAAATCGTCAAACAATTCATCATCAACTTTAATCAGTTCTGAACTTTTTATCAACGCCTGTATGGGTTTTTCCGTCAGACATGAATTGTAAAACTCACTTGCAAGCTCGGAGCTGCAATTAAACCTGATGTGTACACCATCAGTAGAGTTGCGCACCCATCCTTTGATGTTCAAAGCTGTTGCCAATCTGTACACGAAAGGACGAAAACCGACTCCCTGAACTCTGCCTTTGATATGGATATGAAATGTCTCCAATATTAGGCATGAACCTGATTACCTGCTCTTTTTAGTTTTACCTTTTCTTCCAGCCATTCGCACCAGGCATCAATTCCTTCACCAGATGTACTGGAAATCTGAATATATTCAATGTCAGGATTCACGTCTCTGGCATCCTGAAGCGCTGCATCAGCAGAGAAAGGTAAATGAGGAATCAAATCTGATTTTGAAATTAACATCATATCACTAGTATGAAACATCTTGGGATATTTCTTCGGTTTGTCATCTCCTTCAGTAGAAGCCAACAACGTGACCCTATAGTCCTCACCCAGGTCAAAGGATGAAGGGCATACAAGATTACCCACATTTTCGATGAATAGTAATTCAACACCTTCCAAGTCTATCTGCTCCATAGCCTGCCAGACCATTTGTGCTTCCAGGTGACAGATTCCTCCCGTGACAATCTGTAACGCATCTACTCCAGCTTCTCTGATCCTGTCTGCATCCCTTTCAGTTTCCAGGTCGCCGACTAATACTTTCATTTTTACCTTGTCAGAAAGCTTTTTAGCTGTTTCCTGCATTAGTGTCGTTTTGCCGCTACCAGCAGAAGAAGTGATGTTGATTAACAATATCTGTTTCTCTGCAACAAACTTTCGAATTGAATCTGCCACAAAATCGTTTGCCTTTAACAAATTGAAGGAACTGTTGTCGCATTGAACAGTTCCTCTTGCCGCCTTATTAGACTTTTCTACTGCCATAATTGAATTTTATTGTTTATTGATGTAAAAAGCGTCTGTAGCTTAAAAATCCTGATGCTACCGATATCCCAATATACTATGTAAAAACTGATTAGAAAAGCTTTTCTAAGTTTTAGAAAAACATTTCTAAAAATGCTAATCATCGAAGTGAACGCATTCTATTGTCAGTTCTTCCCCCTGAATGATATTTTTAGTTGGATGACCGTTTCGGCACTTAAAGGAATAGTTCTTTACTTCGGAGACATCACCACATAATTCACATTTGATGATAATGGGTAACACTTTCACTTTGAGTTTGGTGTCGAGGAAACGCTGTTCTGCCTGGGTAACGGCATCAAAGGCATTTTGCATAAGGATAGGCTCAACATTTGAAAGTAGCCCTACTTTCAGGTCTATCTGATTGATCTTTTTAAGTTCTTCCTGACTAAATTCTGCTTCAAGAGTCCGGAAAATATTTCTTACCAATGAAATTTCATGCATATCAATCTGTCATTATTGCCAATCCCAAAGCAGAAATTTGATCTAGATGTGATTGTGCTTCATCAATCAACTCCTGATTATCAGTTAGTAGTTTCACCTCTTTTGCTTTGGCAAGCATGTCTTTATATCGTGCTCTTTCCATACTTTTATTAACATTCTGAACTCTCCAGCATGCCTCCAGGTAATTCAGAATAGTATGTGCACGCTCCAGAGGAAACTGATAGGCGTCTCTTACTTCCAGAGCTTCCAGATAGTAAAATATGGCTTTTTCAGCATTATCACCTGTTTTAGCAGGAGGATACTTCAACAAAGCGTTTGCGTAATTATTGGCTACAATTGAGTATTCAAACGGATAATTTGCTTTTTGGTAAAAAGCCAGACTTTCTTTAAAAGACGTTGCTGAAAAGGCAGACCACATGGCCTTTTTCTTTTCATCGACGGGCATTTCAGCATAAATCACCGCGAGGTGATGATGTATTTCAGCATGGACATCAGGGAAATCTTCTCTGGTAAATGTCTGCAGACCTTTCTGATAGGTATCGATAGCAGCCTGGAAAAACTGAGGATTGTCATCCTGCGCCCAGGTATATAATAGAGTCCCTTTTCGAATAAAAGCGGAAGCTAAAAACTCCGGGAAATGGTGTGTCTCATAAATGCTGATTACCTTATTGATATATCCTAATGATTCAGAATAGCTTTTTTCATAGTTGGCAATCTCCGAGGCATTCATATACAGGCTTGCGATTGCCCAATGTACTACTTCTTGCTCAAAATAAGTGACGGCTTCCCAAATGAGTTGCTTGATTTCTTCAGCATAATGCTTTTGATAGGGGAGTAGCCTGGATGCCATCAAGACATTAATCAAATCCAGCTGTAGATAAAAGTTGGCGCTTTCTATTTGTGCCATTCCCTGATACTTTCGTAACAGTGACTCAGCTTCTGAATAGCTGCCTGAGTCCATCAGAAACGTGGCATAATGCTTTGCGGTAAATGCAGCAAATACTTCAGAAGAAGCTCTTTTGATGGCGTTCTCATAGAGATTTTCCGTAGAAGAATTATTGTAGAAGTGTCTCGCATATTGTGCTAAAACAGCGTGGTTATGGATAGCAACAGCAGAGTTTTCATCGAATTGCAGATCACCGATTTTATGTTCCATATCGCGCAATTGCAACCGACATTTGATAGTAGTTCTCAATACTTCGTTATCACAAAAGTTTAGTGCCTCTTGCTCATACATTAATTTCGTCAGTAAAATTGCTATCAGGTCATTAACCTGAAAAGGAATTGGCTCAAACAGAATTGGTGGTTCTGTGCTATTCCACGGTATGGGTACAATGATTTGATCAGTTACCAGGACATGATTACTCTCAGCATCCAGGTCGATCATGGGTTTGATGATTACTGCCTCGGATAAGCCTTCAATGTTGCTTAGTACTCGTTCGATTTCATCTCGATATTGATCGGTATACAGGTGTATCATATCTAAGCGGGATTAGCGAAATCGATCTTCATAAATTTTTTCTCATCGTGCACTGTGCAGGTAAGTTTTCTATCCAGATCATTCAAATCGTGATCTATCAATATTTCTCTGATGGAGATACTTTTCGTACCTTTTAGGTCTTTACTTTTCAGCATAAACTCTTGTGATTGATGCAGTTTTGGAAACCAGGAATTCTCTTTTGGAGATACTAATAGTGTTTGATTTTCTTCTTTGTATGCCACATAAACACTGTTGCTGTCTTTCATCATCAGGTTGGAAAGGATGGGAGAGAGAAGCAAATGTGATGACCTTAGTTCAACTTCGTACCTCATTCGTATTAGTCAATTCTTCTATCATTAAATGAACAACTTTATCTCCTGCTTCCCGAACAGCCTGAGACAGCTCTACTTCTAATCTGGTGTTATCAACGGCAATCAGATATACCTGAATATCTTCCGGATATTCGTCCTGAAGTATTCTTTTGGCGTAAGAGAGTGCCTGATCCCATTTCAAGCTATGCAGAAAAACCATTGGATCTTCCTTAGGAGCAGTCATAACCTCTTCGGCAGGTACTTTGTACAAGGTGCCAGCAGGTTCTCCGGTATTGATGACTGCATCTACCATCAATATCTTTTGATGTCCTTTTAGCTGGTACAATACTTCAAAGGCTGAAGTACCCATGTCCAGTATGGTGACTGGTTCATCATCACTCACAAGTTGCTTTAATTGTTCTATTACATAGCAACCTATTCCATCATCACTTCTAACGGGATTGCCAAATCCCATGATTGCGGTTTTTATCATATAACTCAAAAAAGAGCCTGCGCAATTTTTTACACAGGCTCCATCAAAATAATTATAACTTGAATTTAGCGAGCTCTTTTCCTGATTTCTGATCGTGGGCATGAACTGTACAAACCAGACAAGAATCAAACGATCTTGCTACCATGCCTACTTCTACAGGATCATGTGGATCTTCTATTTCCGTTCCTTCCAGTGCCGCTTCAATAGGACCTGATTTCCCTTCAGAATCATTCGGACCTACATTCCATGTCGTAGGAGCAACCACCTGATAGTTTTTGATTACACCGTCTTTTATTTCAATCCAATGTGCGAGAGCTCCTCTGGCTGCTTCCGTAGCACCAAATCCTTTACCGTCCTTTTCTTCCGGTTTGATGTAAAACTCTTCATCCAATTTGATCTGACTCAACCATTCTTCGATGTAGTTATACAATCGCGGTGCTTCATGTACGCGTGCTAGTGTTCTTGTAAATACGCTTGGTCCCAATTTCTGGATGATATCTCCAAATAAAGGATCCTGTATCTGGTGATCCAGGTTATTAGGATTGGCATTCATGATTACTCTGGATAACGGACCAGCCTCAGCAGCAAATCCCATATATCTCGGAGCTTTGGACCAGCTATAATTACCATCAAAATCTGAGTTTTCCAGATTCTGGGAAACAACAGGCGTAGGAAGTGGCTCATTCCACGGATGTGCGGGTGCATGGTTTTCAAACCAGGTATGGTCTACATGCTCAAAAATCTGATTATGGTCAAATTCATGATAGTTCTTTCCATCAAAAAATCCACTGGAACTAATCAACGCCTGATTTCTACTGTCAACGGTAGGTTTGTTATATCGGTCTTTGTTGAGATAAGTGCCATAGGCAATGTATTTTCCAACACCTTGTCCGAACTTGTCAAGACCAAATTCCAATGATGCCCTGATAAATAAACCAAGATCACTATTTCTTTGAGATTCGTTCTCATCGACCCATGCCATTAGGTCATCCCAGCTTTTAATTTGTAAATAACGGTCTATAGAGCAACCCAACCAGACAGTTTCTAGCCAGTCGTTTCGAAACTGGTTCATGATGGCATGTGCTCTGGTAATGTCTTTAAGTGTAGGGGCACACATAACACCTCCGGGAACCATGTAACTGGAATGTGGCCACTGACCTCCAAATAATGCATATACTTCTACTGGTCTCCCACTGGCAGTCACACCTTTCTGAAAAGATGTTCCTGTATAGGCTGCAAACCTCTTAACGACTTCCTGATACAAGGGCTTGCTGGCGAATTTTTTATTGGCCATATCTGTCGCGAAAATCGCATAAAACCATCTCGGTATGCTTTGAATAGTTTCTGTAGCCTGACCAATTGCTCTTAATAATAGTGCATTAGGTGATAGCTGAGTACCCCAGGCAGTATCAAGAGCAGACGAAGCGCAATAAAGGTGCGAACCACCACAGATTCCGCAAATTCGCGGGGTAACAATCAAACCGGATTGTGGGTCTTTGCCTTCCATGATGCGCTCAAAGCCACGGAACATTGCAGCTTGTGTATGAGCGCGCGTAACCACACCACCTTCCATAAATACTTTTACATCCAGGTCTCCTTCTACTCGTCCTACCGGAGAGATATTTAGTTCTTTAGTAGCCATTGCAATTATTTAGAAGATTTTGTTAATTCTTTGTTTGTAGGTAGTACTTTTTCCCAACCTGCTCTCAAGTAATAAAGTCCCTTAGACTGTCCCGTAGGCACATCTTTTGGAAAGATACCCAAGTGCTTCATCGTTTTTAAAACGCTGCCTTTTTGCAGATCATGGTGTGGAAAACCTGGTTCTGTACATCCCAGGCAAGGATGATTTGCCCTCGTCTTACTAGATTGGCGATTCCACAATATCCTATTACAGCTTGCATGTGTCATCGGTCCTCGGCAGCCTACTTCGTAAAACAGACATCCGCCTCTTTTGCCAAACCCACCATCTACTTTTTGCGCAAAGTTGTTGACATTTGGACATCCGTTTTGAACAAAATCCGTGAAGAATGTTTTTGGCCTGTGATAATCATCTATCAACACGTCACCAATACGCCCGGTTGATATAGCCACTAATATTTGTGTGATCCAGTCGGGGTGGGCGGGACATCCGGGGATATTGATAACCGGTAAACCACCTTTAGATACATAGTCGGCACCCAAGAGACCTCCTTTGTTCTTTTTGAGAAATTGCATCCCTGTTGATTCACTAGGATTCGGCGGAACTGCAGGTATACCTCCCCAGGTCGCACAATCACCAATTGCCACCGTAAAGTCAGTAACTGCTGACAATTCTTTTACCCAGTCCATCATCGGACGCTCGGCAAAATAATTCATCGTGCCAGTCCCGTTGGGGCCTTGCACAATACTTCCTTCAAATACAAAAATGTCTAGTTTGATTTTTCCATCCAGGATGTCCTTGAGCAAATCTGTAACTTGTTCGCCAATTTCCAATCCAATAGAAGGATGCCATAAAATGTTGATCCCAAAGTCAGTTACTAATTCGATAACTGTAGGTTCTTCCGCATCCAGAAAAGACATTGTATTGCCACTACAGGCTCCACCCTGGAGCCAAAGTACATTCACCATATCAATACTGCGTTAGATTAAAAAATTTTCAAAAAGACCGACTAAAAATGACTTGTCTTTTGAAATCTCATTATCTAAGTTATCTTATTTAAAAATATTAGAAAATATTTTCTAGTAAAAGTTTTCTAATTTAGAATAGATTTAAATAACCTTCAACCCGGGCTTAATAAACGCCTCATATTCTTCCATGCCCTTTGTTGTAAGGAAAGGAACCAGTTGGATCCAGACACAGCATTTGAAACTACTGAGGTCGTCGCATTCATCTTTAATAGCTTGCGATGTATGCCAAAACGTAACCATCGTACAAAGGTTATCAGCTAACTGAATCATCTGTGCTTCCTCCATGTCACGGTTAAGAATACCTCTGGATTGGTTATATTCTATACGTTTTTCAAACTGTACCCTCATTTTAATGATTAATTCTTTTCTATCCTCGTGTAAATGCGGGTGGTTTCTTTTGATTTCGAGGATATCCATGAAATAAAAAGGGTATTTCTTGATGAATTCATAGTAGGCATCCAACTGGAAATCGAGATCTCTCAAATCCGGCGAGGCACGATAGGTACTTAAAATGATTTTTAACTCATTACCGGTTTTTTCATATGCCTTTGCAATGATGGCTTCTTTGTTTTTAAAATGATAGGCCAGATTTCCTACACTGATACTAAGCTCGTCTGCAATGTTTTGAAGTCTTACATTGACAAATCCCTGTTCATTGAACAAATGTGTAGCTGCTGCTATGATCCTTTCTTTTGTCTGACTCATGGCTGATCTAATTATTACAGCTTTGAAATAAATTTTTGTCGATTTTCAAGGTGCCTCTCTGATCTTTGGCTGCCAGTCTCCTCATGGTATTGGCTGCCAGTTCAGCTTTTTTCAATGAAGTGCATCGGGAAATTTTTTTCTTGATCATCTTTAGCGGGTTATTCACATGTGCGAATACTAAATAGACATCCCAGTTTCCCCTTTTTTCAACCACATTGTCAATGACGGCACTATCTAATAGCCATTCGTCCTGATAAAACAAATCCAAATCCATGTATTCGCCTTTCAAATCCACTACGTGTTGAACATTCATAAAATCCATCAGTTCTTCATAGCACGCTTTGTCGATATATATCTTACGGTGATTCATAGTGGTATCGATTTGTTTTTGATCAGTTGATCATACTCTTGCTTTCCGGTATGAGAAAAATAGGGGACAAAACCCTGCCACATGTGACTTTTAAAATCGTCAATTTTAAGCGGCTCATTTCCGGATATTACTGCACGTTGTAGCCACGAATTCTCCATCAGCCATAACAAATCCGCAGTTTTTTCAACAGTGCTCTGATTCATCGTAATTAGAGCACCTCTGGCTATATTAAATTGTATCAGTCTTTGAAACTGATCCTTCTCCCACTGTATGTGGTTACGGTACTCAATGGCAATGGACTCATTGAACCGGATCACTTCCAATGTATCCTGATAAAAGAATGCGTATTTAATTTGCGTTTCAAATACATTATCCCAGTGTCGATCCATGTTTTCAAATAAAGGTACGATGTTCAGGTCGTTCAATAGCTCTGACTGTCTGATAACGATATCTTTGTAAATATTGAAAAGTAAATCTTTTTTGGTGGCGTAATGATATGCCAGATTTCCGATACTGATATTTACCTCATCGGCTATTTGCTGCAGTCTTACGTTGACAAAACCTCTCTCATTAAAAAGTCTCAGAGTGCCGGAAAGAATATTGGTTTTGGTTTCCTTCACTGAATCTTACTATTAAAAAATCATTCAAATTTACGAAAATAAGCTTAAACAGTTTAGAGATTTAAAAAATATTAGTGAATCGATAGGGCTGATCGGTTCTAAGTTATTTTGAATTTAGGGTTGAAAACTGTGATGGAAGAAGACCATTGACGTCCCTGATTTTATTCAAATACAATTTTAGCAAATCTAAACTTTGACTTATTCTGTCCACACAGAACTAATTCACTATCTGAGATTTTTCCTCCTCCGGCTGGTCTGATAATCACCTCTGCTTCTGACTGTGAAAACAACTGTTGTTTCGAACTACTTCCTTCTTTATCAATAGTTGTCATTACAGTAACGGCTTCAGAATATCGGTTAAATTGATGTAGTTTTTCTCCCTCTTCACGGTCCAGGTTTTTAGCGTCATCATTATAAACCAAGTGCAAATTGTTTTCATCGTAAAGCAACAGATACGATAAATAATAACCAGGGTCTTGTGAGCTTTGCTCTTTGGCGATCCTCTTCACCCATTCAATTGTTCCTTCTGCTGAAATACTTGTCACGATGATGTCATCGTAGTTATATGAGGTTGTATTAGATGTCGATGGACCGGTGGTGGCGTTGTAGTTTGTCGTTGAAAAAAGTGATCGATAGTACTTTTCTGCAATCATTATAGCGCCTCCATTGTCTTTCAGGATGAAATCATCCAAATTATAATTTGTTAATGTAGGAAGGGGTTTCTTCGATGGTTTTTGTCTGGAACCGGGCTTTCTTTCTTTTTTAACAATTCGTGCAGGCAAGGCCTGGGTGGATTGAGATATTATCTCCCGAGTCTGGCTATCAATCTTCAAAAAGAAACTACCATTTTGATTTAAGTTACCTCTCGTAGAATACAGACCACCACACACAATATTTTGATCATCATCAATTTCTAATCTCAATTCTGACAGGAATTTGCTTTCGAGCCTGACTGGAAACTCCACTGGTCTGTTTCCCTGGTCATAATAGCTGAATATCCTATATCGATAGTTAGGTCTGGATTTTAGAAAGCCCGGTTCGCCTTCTTTGAAAGTTATACCAACCAAATGCACATTTCCTTCATTATCGACTTTGAAATCTTCCAACATAGATGATTTTTGTTTGAAATCTGTTACGACTGTTTTATTCCAAAGCAACTTGAGTTGAATATCAAAAACTGATAGACCAAACTTTCGTTTCTTATCTTTTCCATCAGGGAGATACTCATAGATTAGCAGTTTTGATGAATCAGCAGACAAACTGTGCGCATACGATAATTGGTCGTTAATTGAGTAATCAGAATAATCTATAGATGCTATTTTTTTAAGGTCATTGTTTAACTGTAATGTATTTTTATCTACAGTCTGTGCGTTTAATACTAGCTCCTTGCTCGATTTCACCACCGTTAACGTAAGTACATAGAGTTCGTTATTGAGTTGTAATGCACTGTGGAACCGTCGTTTTTTCCCTTTTTCTTTGAGTGAAATATTGACTGATTTGGTTCTGTTCATCTCCTTGTCGAAATGCTCAATGACAAATTTGGTGCTAACGCCATAGGCACCTCTTGCATTTGTTTTGATGATGTACATTCCGGATTGGTCATACGCCACTAATTCATTGAAAGTCATTCCATCTTTGGCAGTTACTGATTCTCCCCAGATGATTTCCGAGTAGCTATCCTTTGATTGAGCAAGAAGGCTGGATATTGATACTGTCAATAAAACAACCAGTGTTGTTTTGATTAGGCTCATGATTGAGAAATATGTTCTGTTGTTTTGAAATCCTTTGGTAAGGGTTGAGATGTTGACTTTAAGTGACATGAATTTGATAATTTAGAATTGATGTGGTTATTTAAACTTCGAGGTTGCAAGCTAACATAAAAAAGTCTGGTTTCCATGAATCCATCACTGTAAAGCGACAGTTTTTTGGATTTGATTCTCTGGTTGGCAATACCAGATATTTTGTAGTGATTGTATTGAAGGGAATGCGGCAAATAAAATTACGATTGTCTGATAGTTGGCCGATTGTCTGCCGAAACTTTGATGTATGTGAGTTGAAGGAGTATGAATGTTAGTTGGTGGATGATAACATTTAAGTTTAGATATGTTCAATATTTCAACAGGTTTTTTATCTTTATACTAAACTGAAAACCATCATTACTAACTACAATGGATAAATATAAAGGTAAGTATAGAATAGACTCCACAAGAGCCCCTTTCTGGGATTACAGGTCTGAATCAGCCTATTTTGTAACAATATGCACGAAAAATCGAATTCATTTTTTTGGTGAAATTTCAGATGGCAAAATGATCCTTTCGGATATCGGTAAGATTGTCGAATCAGAATGGTTGAAAACGTTCGATATGCGACCTGACATGAATTTGGGAATGGGAGAATTTGTGGTGATGCCAAATCATTTTCATGCGGTTATTAGTATTGGAAAGAATGAATATAATTCCCCAGGAAAGGCGCAATGCATTCCTGATGTGGAGACGCAATGCATTGCGTCTCCACATCAGGAAGAATCACCCAAAAATAAATTTGGGCCACAATCTAAAAATCTGGCCTCAATCATTCGGGGATTTAAAACCGGTGTTACTGTAAATGCCCGTGCATTAGGCCAAAATAATGTATTGCCTGTCTTCGCATGGCAATCAAGGTATCATGATCACATCATTAGAAATGAAAAGGAATTGGATCGGATTTCAAATTATATTCGGAATAATCCAGCTAAATGGGAACAGGATAGGTTAAAACATCAGGCGAAATAGGTATCTATACGTCATGGCAGTTACGTCATCTCACACATATCTTTCACGTCATAACGGAATAGGTTAACCTATTCATGAATTAATTGCGAAACGCACTAATACCTACATCCAATATCTTAATAAATTCTCTATTTTTATCCTCTATAAAACTGAGCCTTTGTTGACGTTTTTACCAACATCCTATAATGAATAATCATACAATTAGCTTTCGGTTACAGCACCAAAATCGGTGGAGATTAAACTTCGTCAAAGAGCTACTGTTCGAAGATTGTAACAGGCGAAGTGATTTTATTGCTTTCATTTAATGCTCTATCTTTGATTGAAGTTTCTACTTTAAATCTTTTGTTTTGAAACAAAAATGAAAAACCTACTGAACGCATTTTATAAGAAATTCTTACTTTGTGTTCATCTGCTATTTCCATCTCAAAAAGCGTATCATTTGGTCCGTTTTGCGGAATTGGAAATCGCGCATTGAAATCTCCACCACATCGATCATTTGTTTGTCTAAAGGCAGATTTAAAATCAAACCATTCGAAAATATTAGACTCTGGTGCTGTTTCTATATAAAAATCTACAAATATGTTGTTAAAATTAGGGTTTAACTCAATTCGAACAGTATCTAAGATCTCATTAAAATCTCCAAAAAGGATTAAATATTTATCACAAGAGTACCTCGGTAAATTTGGAGAACTTGATATTGAAATAAGTTCACCATCGTCATCTCTTACATAATCAAAAAGGTTGTATGGTGCATTTACATCATCTCTAGTCAAACCCAAATCAAACTCCAGGTCATAGACATCGATTGTTAATAGAAGTGTTTCGTAATCATCGCTCTCATCAATAATGTCAAAGTCAACAAATTCGATTCTTGGTGAACTGTCAGTGAGGTTGTATTTTTCGATCAAATCTTCCTCCTGGCACGATAATAAAAGTGCTGTTGCTAGTAGAAGAATTATAAATCCTGGTTTCATAGTTTAATGTATTATTAGTTAAATATTTAATGGTAGAATTAAAGTAGTATTGTCATTAAATAACTATATAATCCGATGGTCCTAAATAGTTACACTTTTCAATACAAAAAAAATAACTTTTGTTGAAAGACAAAGTGATCAAAAGCATTAATTCAGATATGAAAGATCTCTATGATGATGTAGGAGATATGAGGTGATCTGTATTGATTATTGTAAATCAATCATATTGAAAGGGAGATACCGGATATTTTGCTGCGATGATACTAAAAGTGCGGCGATACCTAAAATTCCGACATGACGGTGGAACAAACGCATGTAAATTCCGTCTTGTCCGACCGTTGGTAGGGTGTGAAGCTGAATTCCTCCAATAGCAACCACCCACTAAAAACAAAACCCCATCTACTTCGCAGTAAATGGGGTTAAAAAGCCGACCAATTTATCTCAGGATTGATCATACATCACTGTCTTCAGGATCGTTACTGTCATCCGGTGTGTTATTGTCATTAGAAGTATTATCTTCATCAGAGCTGTCACCATTACCGGGACTGTTTCCAGTATCTGAAGACCCATCATTGTCATTTCTAGTTCTTCTGGCCCTTGCGATTGCCATAATCTCGCTGGTGATCGCATTGATTTTGGCAGAAAGCGTTTCATAAACCTCGGGTTCAAATAGCTCCAAAGTGCTGAGTACGCCCAGAAAGATATTCACATGAGGAACAGCTTTTCTTCTGGCATCTTCCAGTGTAATGCTATTTTGAGTAGTATCCTCTCTCAATCGCTCACCGTAGATTGCCAGAAAAGCATCCTCTGCAGCCTTTAGTTCATTGTACAACTCATCCGCTTTCAAAGTAGCGATAGCAATTTGAAATTCCGGCTGATCCAATTCTTCAAACAAGGCAGCCAGTCTACCTGACTTTTCCGTGTAACCGTATCTGTAGATTCTCAATCCTGCTTTTTCGATCACTGCAAACACCTTTTGGTAGGCAGCCACGATATCAGGATTTTGTCTTCTTTTACCGATGTCTACCATGTCGCGAAATGCGATCAGCAGATCATCTCTAACTCCGTCAGCTTCAGCAGTCGATTCTACTTTAGAGTTCACCGTTAGTTTTGTCAAAGCCTTGTTCAGGTCTTTCACATCTTCCTTCAATACACCTAATAGCTTCGCCACATAAGGTTCTGCAACCCCGGCTTGCTCTGTTTCAAAGATGTACTTACTTGTTGTTTCACCAAGCTCTGCAGGTAGCAGAAAGCTTGTTCTTAATTTGTAAATCATTACGATAGTTGTTTAAAATTAAAATAAATAGTTCAGGTGGTCGACTCCCTGTTTTGAGGATGCAAAGCTAGAAGAATTATTGTGACTGACAAACAATTCTGAATAAATATTCTAATTTTTTCTGGTGATGAATGGTTTTGTAAGAGTTTAAAGTGAAAATATAGTTTTTAAATGGGGCAGGGGGAATTAGTTGGATGAGCCTTTGACGGTGTTTTTACCAACAATATATATTGTTATTTACTTTCAGAGTTTCTTAAAAAAAGGACTATTAAAGATTGAAAAAGGTAATGATCTTTTGGTGACAACACCAAAAGCGGCGGAAGCGTCATTCTTCACTTTCACATAAAGTTTCGGTGGACAATGGATGAATTCCGGATACGGAATGACGTGAGAATCTTTAGCCTTTGTTGGTGTTTTCACCAATATAGAAAATGAATAACTAATTAATAAGCATTCGTTGACAAGACCAAGGACAATGGAAGGTGATGGATCGAAAGTGATAAAAAGCAGTCTTAAGACCTGGATTTGGACAGTTAGTAGACTAAATATTCTTGGATAGAAAGCATAATGGCTGTAGCTTAGCCACTACCAATACATTTTTGTTGACATAGAAACAAACCATTTCTGGATAATCAATTAAAACCACTAAAATGAAAGCTTATTTTGTTCTACTATCTTTTTTTATTCTATTCAGTTTATCTGCTAATTCGCAAGAATCAAAGCGATATAGAAGACTTAAAGATCATACGGACTACAGCGAAGGTTATGTTACCTTAAAAAATGGTGAAAGAATTGAAGGGCTGATCCACTACTTCAAAAGTGGGTTTTATTCAGTTATTTTGGTCGACAAGCAGGGACGGAAACTAAAATATACCCCTGACGATTTAAAAGACTATTACAATTCCAGATATACGTTCGTATCAGGAGTGACCAGTAAACGGCAATCATTATTTTTCCGGTTGGTGCCTGCAGTTTCAGGAGACCTTCAGCTTTATGAAACGATTTATGAGTTTGGAGGATTTAGCTCAGATTATGGTTCAAATGCTGCTATCGAGCGAGCAAATGTGCCTTTCAGTAGGGTTGATGATGATGATAATGGGTTTGTATATCATGTAAAAAAATCCGGTGACCAATTTTACTACATGCTTGAAAGGCTGTTAAGAAGACCAAAGAAAGCAGCTGAATATTTTACCGGTTGTCCTGAGTTTATTAAGAAAGTAGAGCAGGATGAATTCAGAGAACTGGATCCTAGTGATCGTACGGAAATCATCAAAATTGTTAATTCCTACAATGCCTGCGTAGACGGATCTAAGTAAGATTGACATAAGGATTGGATCAACGTGGACTTTCTCTCCTTGTATTGTGATTATGGTTTATGCTGCAAAAGAGCAACGCATCTGACATTAGCTTAATCACTTGATTCTATTAAACAAACAAACTGACATTCTTCTTCCTAAAAGACATACAAGAGCAAATAGAATCGGAGGAGTCTATTCTAAGAGAAAATTTGACCAATCAAGTTTGCACAGATCAGTATTTGTTTGTGATGATAGCAAACAGAAATAAGGATGACTGATTTTGTGCAGAATTAGACCAACCCAAAGTTACCTACTGAAAATATAGAGAATGACAGCAGTAAATCAATAGACAATGCTTCATTTTTCTTTCCAGATTGAGTAAGCAGATTGACCTGAAGCAGCTCATGCACAGGAATTGACCAATGTCACTGTGAGTTTAGTAATCTACTTAGTTGGTTGGGGGAATGTCTGTTGACTTATTTAAAATTCTTCATGATTTTGCTTATGTCAGCTGACTGGGTGAATTTTTCTTCGTGGTTTAGGCCATTGTTATTGTGAATAGTTAAATCAAGAATGTCGTCAGCACTATTGTCAGTGACATTGAAGGATTTTTCTTTGCAGTTTGGTCTAAGTCAGTTGACATAGCGCCGTCCGTGTCCTGAGTTGGAGCAATGTCATTCTGCATCGTTGAAAAAATATATTTTGGAGACCATTGTCACCGACATTAGTGCCAAGCAAAAAGTTGATGGCTTACTGCAAAAGTTGATTACTAATTTTTAGAAGTTGATGGGATGTAAACAATGTGGATGTGTTCAAAAATTTTTTTGAGACTCAAATCAGAGACTTTGATTGGTCTGCTATGGTAAAAAATACCTAAAAGTGGGTATTGTGGTTGGTTGGGGAAATGGGCAAATTAAGGATCGTCAAAGTAGCCAAGATCAAACCTAATTAACGAATGCTTAAAATATCCCAGTTATATTCTAAGGTAAAGGATGTTTACATAGAATTACATGATTACTCTTTTTTTCATAGTCCAGTAAGCATGGATAAAGATTTTAGGCGGTTTGTTGGCAGAAAAACTCTAATTGCTCGTCTCAGCGAAATACTTAATAATTGCGAAACTAAATCCGGTGCTTATTTGGTGACGGGATATAGAGGTGTAGGAAAGACAAGTTTAGTTAATAAAGTTCTATCTAATATAGCTGACAAAAAAGGGATTCTTAAATTTCTGACCCCACATTTACGATCAGCCATTTATTTGCTTTTACTTTTTTTCATTACTGCAAAAGTTGATATTTCATTTAGTGAATTTCTCACAAATAAATCAGTAGATATTGATTTTAATGTAAAAAGCTTTTTTATTTCTAATAACTTTCTAATAAAAGTAATACTGGTTGTATTGATAATTGCGAAAGTTCTAACAATCATCATGTACTTCATAATCTTGCCCTTTCTTCATTTACTTTTTATAAATAATATTTCAGCTATTAAAATTGACCTTGAAGATCACATCCAATTTTTGCGTTCTGTTGCGAGACCTTCGAAGACAAACAAAGCTTTTTATCGTAATATTCTTAGCAAATTTATCCCATCCATCTTAGCACTGCTATTTGCAAAATCAATTAGTAATGACTATCAATTGCTATTGTCTTTTTTATATCTGGGCTTTTTGATAATCTGGGTTGAGGTTGCTTTAATTCGCTCAAATGACATTATTTTAAACGATAAACGTGACGGGTTTTTTAAATGGGTAAGTGAGTTTTGGGTTAAAAGAAATGGTTTAATCAAACTTTTTAAAGATTCTATTTACCTAAGGCTTAACTATTCATACAGAACTGTTATCAAGATAAACCTTGGTCATGAAGAGTTAAAGGAAGTTGACATTTTAAGGCTTGTTACCAAGACAGTATATGACAGGTATTCCAAATTGACCAGTCTATTTTGGAGGTTTCCAATAAATCATAATTTATTAAAGTTCCTGCTGATTATAATGATATTAAACATTTTAAGTAGCTTTTGGAACTATGAAAATCAAAAGGAATTTTATAGAGTTACAACGTTAGGCTATTATTTTCCTTCTCAGCTGTTAACTGAAGTTCAAGGTGATTTAACTTTTGAACAATTTCTGAATGAGACTGATTCTGACCTATTAAAGGATACTTTTAACAATCGAATTATTAAGGGAATAGCTTTTTTTGATTACCAATTAACCATGACTTATTTCCATCTACGGAATTTGTTTGATATCTCATGGTTACCTCTGAGAGAGTATTTATTCTTGGTAAAAATTCCTCCTAAACTTGATTACATTTATATAATAGTTTTTGTGCTACTATGGTATTGTGTTAAAGTTTTATCTCTTTATCGGCCATTTGGAATTGTTACGCATACCATGATAAAAAGAAGGCTTAAGATTTTATCATTACGTATTAGTGCTCAATTAACTAATGATTCTCAACAGAAGTTTGGTAATAGATTTACAATTCTTGGATAAATAACTGTTTGTCTTTTAAATAATCCAAG
>JBCBHL010000023.1:0-37444 GCA_038525605.1 Bacteroidota bacterium | reverse complement strand
AAATTTGCTGGTTTCAAAGATGAACAATAAGAATAAAAAATTGCTGGTAATTCTCGCTGTGCAGGCGATCGTTGTGTCGATTATGGCATTCACGATGGGGAACAGTACGAAGTTGGATTTTGAGACAGACATCTTTACAGTTGCTGATACGGCTAATATCTCTAAGGTCGAATTAACGCATGAAGGACTTCAGGTAAAGCTAAGTAAAATAAATAACAGCTGGTTTGTCGATGAAAAGGAAGTAGCTGATCGATCGTTGATGCTATTCCTGAAATCTATTTTAAAGAGGGTGGAGGTGAAACGCCCGATATCTCAAAAGGATAAAGATCGGGTGATTGCATCATTGAAAGGCGAAGGAGCTAAAGTGGTGATTTATCAGGGATCTGATGCAGTCTTGACATTTTATGCCGGAGGCAATGACGGGAAATCGAAAAGTTATTTTGCTACAGAAGAGAAGCCTTACATTGTCAATGTCCCCGGCTACCAGGATTATTTATCGGGGATTTTTAAACTAAAAGCGCATCAGTGGAAAGACCGATTGATTGCCAGTAGCAGTTGGAGGAGTATCAGTGAAATTGTGGTGGATGCGGAAAATGATGAAGGTTTCAGACTCCATTTTACTGGACAGGATTTAACTGTAGAGGGTGTTACACCATTAGATACTAATAACATGATGGGTTATGTCAGTCAGTTTTCTTCATTTATGATCAATGAATTTGTATTGCCGGGGCAATTCGAAAAGTATGATAGCTTGGTCAATACCGATCCGATGGCCACTCTGACACTCACTGACATTGATGCTGCTAAAAATTTGCAATTGAAGGTTTTTCCCAGATTTCCTGATGAAGGCTACCATTTGATTACAGACCAAAAAGGTAGGATGATGATGGTAGATATGAGAAGAGTTTCCGGGCTGGTGCCACCGAGGCAGTTTTTTGAGAAGCGGGAGCGACCCCGTCCCAACTTTTAGAGCAAGGTTGTCATGCCTTCTATCAAATTAGAAACTAAAATTCATGCTAACATCGAAGTATGTTTTGACCTATGTAGGAGCATAGATTTACATAAGATTTCCACGGAACATACTAATGAAGAAGCAGTAGCAGGCGTTGTGGCAGGTCTGATAGATTTGGGTGAAACAGTCACCTGGCGCGCAAAGCACCTGGGCATCTATCAAAGATTAACATCCGTCATCACAGAATTTGACAGGCCCGTGTTGTTTGCTGACGAATTAGTGAAAGGCGCATTCAAGCACTTTAGACACGTACACCATTTCAAGCAGGACGGAGAAATTACCATCATGCGCGACACATTTGATTATCAGTCTCCTCTGAGTATCTTCGGAAAACTGGCAGATAAGCTCTTTTTAAAAAAATACATGACCAGATTACTGGAAAAAAGAAATCACACAATTAAACAATTTGCGGAAAATGGCAAATGGCGGGAGGTCGTTAATATTGCCAAGCGGTATCAATAACTTTACCTTTTCAAATAGTCAGAAATTTCTTCGATCAATTGATCAGGTGAGTCAACTGGTATAAAAATAGCTTTTGATTCCGTTTTCTTAAACAACTTAGACACTTTCACAGGCTCACTTATCTGCAATAACAATCCTTTTTCTTCCATATCCTTAAAGAGTCCCATAAAAGTAAAATCTAGGGATGGATCGATGTTTTTGATGTCAATACTCTGTACGGACTCAATGTTGCTGAGTGATATATCGGCACTCATTAGCCATCCGTAGTGCAGAAATAGTTGACTTCTATCACGGTAGACTCTTCTCAGATAGATCGCTTTGCCCAAAGCAATTATTTGTATGATTGAATACAAACTAATCCAGAACAACACCCAGGCAGCAATTGGCGCATATTTGATCAAAATAATGTGAACGATCGATATTTCTGCAATGGCTACTATCAACAAGGTTGCGATGATCGTAATTATTCCTGAATTTTTATGATAAGAATAGCCTTTGTTTTTCTTCCATTTGAATACTGCATAGTAAAACATGCTCAATTCCGAACTGGCCAGTTTCGCGGCAAGTCTGCTTTTGAATATTTCAAATAATGCGACTTCCAGCTTCCTTTGAAAGTCTCCGGATTCCAGTGATAAAAAGTGCTTTCTGGCTTTAACAATCTTGAAGATGATGATGCTGATCAACGTTAGTTCAACCAGTGGAGCTACGTATTCAATGATGAGTTGGAGTGTAAATTGTTGGTCATTCGGGATTACAGCCCTTGCTGTGAAAATAAGCAGAATAAAAATGAATCCGATCGCCAGCGGGTTAACCTTTTGCTTCTTAAGAAAAAGAAATACGAAAAATGAAGTGGTGATTGTCAGGTCTATTGTGATCGCAGAAATCATCAGACTGTTCTGATTAAAAAGTCCTGATTGCAGCATCAGCAATCCTGAGCAAAAGGTGACTAATGCGAGTATTAGAAATAGAATTGCCCGTTTGTTCAGTTGTAATTGGATCATGACCTTTTTATGAAATTAGTCTATCCGGAGCGGCTGTTTATTACAAAAAAAGATTAGTTTTTTCCCTTTAAAAATAGAAAGCCTCCTTCCCTGTAAATGTAGAGAAGGAGGCTTCCTGATTTTTTAACAGATATGGATTATTTCTCAGGAATACTCAAAAGCTCCATTTCAAAAATAAGAGTTGAATAAGGTGGGATTCCACGAGTTCCATTAGGGCCGTAAGCGATATCGTAAGGGATTACAAGTCTCCACTTAGAACCAACAGGCATCATTTGTAGTGCTTCAGTCCAGCCTGGAATTACCTGAGTAACGCCTAGTACTAACGGTTTACCTGCTCTTTCTGAGCTGTCAAACTCTGTTCCATCTATAAATGTTCCAACATAATTTGCCTCAAAATTATCTGCAGCTGTTGGGATAGGTCCGTTTCCTTCTACAAGAATTTCATATTGTAAGCCGCTTTCAGTAACAATTACCCCATCTTTTTTAGCGTTTTCAGCCAGATACGCGTCTCCGGCAGCTTTGTCTTTTTCTCTTTTTCTTTCAGCAAGTCTTTGGAATTCAGTACTGATGAAAGCCTGAATTTCCTGTTCGGTTAACTTGATATCTTTGTCATTGCTCACATCGTATAACGCCTGAAGAAACGCTCCATTCGAAAGAGAATCAAGGCCACTTTGTTTTAAGTTCTTAGCGACATTTACACCAATGGCATAGCTGAGCTTTTCTTTGTTATCCTCCATGTTGACTGTGTAGTTTGGAGTATCAAAGTTAGCTGACCCACCAGCCTGCTCATTACATGCACTAAAAGTAACTGCAATGATTACCATTGCTGTTATTATTACTGATTTTAGAATGTTCATATTTACTATTTGTATAATTAGAATGCCGAAATTAGAGAATAATCCAGAAAGTGAAAATTTATTTACTATTCATATTTGTTTTTCTTTCCAAGAACGCAGCTATTGCTCAAATTTTCACCAATCCAGCTTTGGCTTTCCTTCTAAAATTGACTTATTCCACTTTTTTTTATAATTCCCGCTCTTTATTAGTCAAGGACTTTTATGAAGCTGTTGAATTGTCAATTTTATGTATAAATTTACCGTTCCAAAATTACTTGCACATTAATAACCTTAGTTGCAAATGTTTTGATTTTGGCAATTGATGGTTTGAATATTTAAAATAACGCTGAGATAAATGAAATTTATTGTTTCTTCCTCTTATTTACTGAAACAGCTTTCTTCGATCAACGGAGTAATTACAACCAATCCTGTGGTTCCGATATTGGAGAATTTTCTCTTTGAGATAACTGATGGATTACTAACCATTACAGCTTCTGATCTTCAAACTTCAATGATTACAGAGCTGGAGGTAGAGGCAAAAGAAGATGGTAACATTGCAATTCCTGCTAAAATTCTAATAGAAACATTAAAGAATCTTCCAGAGCAGCCAGTGACTTTTTCGATCGATGCGGAGACCTATTCAATTGAAATTATTTCTGACAATGGACGCTATAAACTGGCAGGAGAAAATGCCACGGACTTTCCTAAAGTGCCGACGGTAAGCGATGGTTTCAGTATCAATATCTCTTCAGGGGTTTTATCTGAAGCAATCAACTACAGCATCTTTGCCACCAGTAATGATGAGCTTCGTCCGGCAATGACGGGAGTTTATACAAAACTTGATGAAACCAACACAACATTTGTTGCTACAGATGGTCACAGGCTTGTACGTTACAGACGCGTTGATATCGTGGGAGATACAGACAACTCAATGATCATTCCAAGAAAGGCTTTGACATTGTTGAAGTCTACACTACCATCAGAAAATACGAATGTCAATATTGAGTTCAATATATCCAATGCTTATTTCAGTTTCAATAACATCAAAATGATCTGTAGACTGATCGATGAGCGTTTTCCTGACTATGAAAATGTGATTCCATTGGATAATAACAATATCATGACGATCGACAGAGGGGAGTTTTTAAGCTCTTTGAAGAGGATTGCGATCTATGCCAATAAAACAACGCATCAGGTGAGACTGAAGATTTCCGGTAGTGAATTGCAAATTTCCGCAGAAGACCTTGATTTCTCCAATGAGGCAAATGAAAGACTCTCTTGTGAGCACGACGGAGAAGATATTGAGATTGGATTCAATGCCAAGTTCCTGATCGAGATGCTCAACAACCTGGACTCGGGAAAGATTGCCTTACAATTGAGTGCTCCTAACAAGGCAGGTCTTATTGTACCTGTAGAGAAGGATGATAATGAAGATATTTTAATGCTGGTAATGCCGGTTATGTTGAATAACTACGTATAAAATCCAGATTAATTCATAAGAATTAAAAGGGCTTTCTTCGCAAGGGAAGCCTTTTTTGATTTTAAGAGTTTCATGTGAACCGAATAAAAAAGATATCACTGGCTATTCTCCTCGTTTTGATAGTGGGATTACTGATTCCTCAGAGGTTTGTAATGCCTGTTGCGGGTGCTACAAAGTCAGACTACAATAGCAAATCCTTTTGGTATTTTCCCTGGGGTAAATCAGGTACTCATAAAGGAGTGGATATCTTTGCTAAAATGGGCACAGATGTACTTTCTGCCACCGATGGGGTAGTTTTGTACAGCGGAAAAATTAAATACTTAAATACGGAGGCGAAGTTGTATTGGTCCTTGGACCAAAATGGCGAGTTCATTATTATGCGCACCTTAGAGACAGGAAAGTATCATTTTTAGACTGGATGAACTCTGGAGAAAAGTTAGGTTCAGTTGGTGATAGTGGAAATGCAAAGGGAAAGCAACCTCACTTACACTACTCGGTCAGCTCTTGTCTGCCCTACTTCTGGCGAGCGGATAGTAGTCCGCAAGGTTGGAAAAAGATTTTTTATCTAAATCCAATCAAGTATATTGAAGACGCGAATCAATAGCCGGATAGTATTACTTTTTATCACAATATTTTATGACTCCTCTCTTTAAAAAACTCGATTTCAAAGATCAGCAAACTATTCTCGTTCTCAATGCTCCGGAGAGCTTTCAGGAGAATATTACTGCCATGAGTGATTTTGCCGGCTTCTCATATGATAGCAATGAGCTGGAAGAGATTGAATTTGCGATGGTGTTTGCAACACAACAAGCGCAAATCAACGATGCTGTCGAAGCATTGTACCCAAAGCTAAAAGGAGACGCAGTTACCTGGTTTTGCTATCCCAAGAAGAGTTCCAAAAAATACAAATGCGACTTCAACAGGGATACAGGCTGGGAAGTGATGGGGAAATATGGAATGGAAGGTGTTCGCATGGTGGCCATCGATCAGGATTGGAGTGCGTTGAGGTTTAGAAAGGTGGAATTTATCAAAACGATGAAGAGACGAGAAAGCTTTGCACTCAGTAAAGAAGGTAAGTCCAAAGCAGAGCAGAAAGGGAAGTAACCGCACATAAAATTCCTTGGTTGATCTTTTTGGTCCCAGTTTATTTTGTTGAGTTTTTTGATGCTTTGAGGGCAACTTTGGAAATATAGTATTGCTGTCTTTCTGAAAGTAAGAAAATATTTATCGCTGAAGACACAGGTTTGAAGTACCTGTTTTCGAAGGTCTGTTGTTTTAGAACCGATCTTTTTCCGGCAGGTACTTCCAATATCTTTTCGGAACGTGTTGCAGATGAAGTTTAAGGTTCTTTCTTTCGGGAATATTGGTAGATTGATAATACTGCTTCCAGAGCATTTCGAACGTATCCTCTTTTTCACTTAGTACAGACCTGGAGAGCCTCCTTTTGGAATCCAGAGGCATGTTGTCAAGTTGCACGACCGTTACTTTTTCCTGATCGTGGTAAAGACCATAATCTCTTTTGATGTCGTAGATCAGCCAGTCCTGATCTTTGTAACGATGTTCAAAGTGTGTGCCTATCAAAGGTATCACATCAAAATCAGGAGTGATGGTCGCTACATAGATATTGTCGACAGTTTTTTGAAACCTGACGAAAGCGTGCATTCGGTGTACTTCTTTATTTACCTTCCTGGCAAGCTTATTGATTTCGGAAACATGTTGATTTCTGTAGTCAGTTTCAATATTTTTTGCACTACCGAAGGCATGTTTAATCATCCCATAAATATGCATTTCCGCACCTTGGAGTTCGGTAAGCATGCTTTTATACAAATTTTTGATGGCAATCGCGGATAGTTTTCGCTCCAATCCGGCCAGGACCCTCTTACTGTGATTTTCTTCCGTTTGAACATATACGGTGTTAGAAAAAAGTCCTTTTGCAGATTTATATAGTTTTTCAATGCTTCTGGGCTGATTTTTGGAAGCATAAATTTCAAATATTACTGACAATAATCCAGGAAAAGTCCCGTCATACCGATAATCTATTTTCATGACTAAAAAGCTTTAACTGTGAAACACTGGCGTGATTAGTCCGGAGGATGTTGTTTTTTACCTTTTCCGGCGTTAATGTAGATTGGACAATACATCCTGGTATATCGATAAAGTATTTGGCTCTGTTATATGCTACTCCCATTTTCTTGAGATGATCTGCTCTTACCTTGCCATGTCGCCTGGCTTTTACAATCATCTGTGCTGATTTAATACCTATACCCGGAATTCTAAGGATCATTTCATAGTCGGCCCTATTGATATCCACGGGAAACAAATTGAAGTTTCTTAATGCATAAGTAAGCTTTGGGTCCATATCCAAATCCAGGTTGGGTTGCTGGTTATTGACTATTTCGTCTGCTTTAAAGCCATAAAACCGCATTAGCCAGTCAGCCTGATATAGTCTGTTTTCCCGAAGTAGAGGTGGAGCACTCAGTGATGGGAGCCTGTTATCGGTGGCGATAGGGATGTAACCGGAGTAGTATACTCGTCTTAGTCGCTGCTTTTGATACAACTCCGAGGCAAGGTGTATGATGGTTTTGTCACTTTCTGACGATGCACCAACCACCACTTGAGTGCTCTGGCCTCCTGGGACGAATAAAGGCGCCTTGCGGTAAGCTTTCCTCTCTTCGTTGTTTTGCAGAATTTCCTGCTTGAGATAGTTCATAGGTTCATATACCTGTCGATGGTTTTTTTCGGGAGCGATCTTTTTGAGGCTTTCTTCTGTCGGCAACTCAAGGTTTACGCTCAGACGGTCAGCATAAAGGCCTGCTTCTTTTACCAGCTCATAGCTGCTGCCAGGAATGATTTTTAGATGAATGTAGCCATTGAAATTGTGTTCTGTTCTCAACAACTTCGCAACCCGTACTAACCTCTCTGTTGTATAATCTGCGTTTTTGAAAATTCCTGAACTGAGAAATAATCCTTCAATGTAGTTGCGCCTGTAAAAACTGATTGTAACATCTACGAGCTCTTTTACCGTGAAAGCTACTCTTTTGATATCGTTACTTTTCCTGCTGACGCAATAGGCACAATCATATATACAGAAATTAGTCATTAGCACTTTGAGTAATGAAATACACCTGCCATCTTCCGTATAGCTGTGACATATTCCCATAGAAGAAGCATTTCCCAAACCTCCATTTTGGTTTTTTCTTTTGCTACCACTACTGGCGCATGAAACGTCATATTTGGCCGCATCAGATAGTATGGTAAGTTTTTCCATTACTCGCTCATTCATGAAACAAAAATACTAAATTAATTAGATATTAAACTAATAAATTTAGCTTTTGTCTTAAAAAATAATTCTGCTCTTTTGTTCTGAGAATTACTTGCTCCCGTGCTGTAAATGGGTGCGGTAATTGGTTGGATAATTTTTAAGTAATTGATTATCAGATAATTGTGTTTAATTTCTGTGCGTTGGGTTCGTAATTGATAATAGGTTTGATGGCTTTTTATAAAAGAAAGGATTGCGGATCATTGACTTCTAACTAGTTGATGATCAAAATTTTAGTAATGATGAACTACACATCAGAAAATATGCATTATTTTAGAAAATAATAATGCTAATGTCACAGTGGACAGCCAGAAAATGTCTAATATAAAAGCACTTGACATATTTGTTTGATCAATATAATAATCGATATGGTAACAGAAGAGATACTCAACAGAAAAGGAGCCAGAAAACCTGCAGATGTGCCTGCTGATATATTGACATTACTCAATAGCGGTCAGGTCGCAACGGTCAATTTGTCTGAGTGGCTTGCCGTTGATCAGGTAGCCTTACTAAAGCACTTTTTAAATGAATCTCACGTGCCGGAAGCAGTTTTTCAGGAAATTTCGGAAGGAATTCAGCAATTGAAAAAGCAAACAGTCAATACAGTCAATGAAAGCATAGGCAAAGGCCTGTGTGGATATTTGGAGTCTTCCGGTAATGTCAAACTTTTCGACCAGATGAGTCAGCACGTTTCTGATATTGTAAGAGGCTGGGCAGTATACGTCATTTCATTTCAGCAGGGGTTGTCACTAAAAGAGCGACTGGGTAGAGCTAAGTTGTTTGCCGCAGACGACCACTTTGGTGTAAGAGAACTTGCCTGGCTGTCGATGCGTCCTGTGATGGTGAAAACGCTCGGAGAGTCTATCAAAATAATGGAGGGTTGGGTCCTGTCAGCTGACGAAAACGTCAGAAGATTTGCCAGTGAGAGTTTAAGGCCAAGAGGAGTGTGGTGTGCTCATATCAATGAACTGAAGGAAAACCCTGATCAGGCTATTAATATTCTGGAACCTTTGAAAAGTGATGCATCCAAATACGTGCGCGATAGCGTAGGCAACTGGATTAATGATGCCAGTAAGACTGCTTCCGATTGGGTAGAGGACTTATGTGCAAGATGGGAAACAGAAAGCGACACAAAAGAGACAAAATATATAGTGAAAAGGGGGTTGAGGACACTGAGGAAATAAAAATAGCAATCATTCTCACTTTGAGGTAAAATAAGTGTAGTTTTACGATGAAATCTATCTTAAAAGACCATTAGTATGAAATTGTTAAGCTTATTACCACTTATTTTTTTATTTCCTCTTACTTCTTTTTCTCAGGTTTTGGGAAAAGATTTTGAACCCGGTATTTATTTGAGTGTTGATGATTTTAGAGAGAATTCACCGCTCCGTACTGATCAGGTAGTCAACAAAGACGATGATCTTTTTGCTTTACTGAAGGCGGGTGAAGAAGTGAAAATACACCACAGAGATTCTACTTTCAAAATCACAACGCAAAACATCTGGGGTTATGCAGATGGGAAGTCAGTTTTTATCACGAAGGCATTTATGCAGCCAAAATTTGCGTGGAGAGGATTTGAAGTTACGTCCAGAAACTTTACAAAAATTGATGTATTGGGCAAAATATCCCTGATCTACTACATGAAAACCACTGAGAGTGAGATCCTGGGAGCAAACAGAAGCCGTAACAACAATAAACCCAGACTGATGGAATTTATTCTTAACGTTGAAAATGGTGAAGTAAAAAAGCTTACCAAAGACCATTTAAGAGAGGTCATGAGTCATGACGAAGAGTTTTTATTTAGGCTAAATAACCTATACGATAGTGACTTCAAGAAAAAGAAAGGAGTAGTATATGCTTTGATTTCCGATTACAATAAAAAGTACTCTGTCTTCCAAAAAGACAAAAATCTTAACTGATCAGCATCTTTACAAGGTAATTGATCAATACACATTTTGTTTGTGTGCTACAGTTTTTTTTGATCTCCAAACCAATGTTTCTTTAAAATTCAATCAAATGACCGATTATCAATCCGATGCTAATGAGGCGGTAAATGACCTGACTGACAGGGAAATTTTTTCAAAAATCTGGTTCTCGCCACGAGAAGTTTTCAGGTACCTAAGTCGTCACGAATATGACAAGTATGTTCCTTTGCTACTGATTATTGGAGGTATATCCAGAACACTTGATCGTGCCGTTGAAAAATCCATGGGCGATGACTATTCTTTAGTGGCTATATTGTTGATTTCTGTGTTTCTTGGGGGACTGTTAGGCTGGATATCTCTCTATATTTATTCGGTACTGATGAGTTGGATGGGAACGTGGTTGGGTGGAAAATCTGATACCAAATCTGTTCTGAGAGTGCTGGCACATGCCCTGATACCGTCTCTCTTTTCGCTGATTTTTGTTGCTGTTTCAATTATCATCTATGGCAAAGAGATATTTGTTAGTGAGCCAAGATATCTGGGCTCAATTGATGGGATCATACTACTGGTGTTAGGAATTATAGAAATTGCCTTGAGTATTTGGTCATTTATAGTACTGGTTGCCGGAATTAGCGAAATTCAGAGCTTTTCTGTTGGAAAGGCACTGCTCAATGTATTGCTTCCGGGAATCGTTTTTGTGGGGCTAATCATGACAATACTCATCATCAGCACGATATTGGTAGGTTGATATAAAGCTCTCAGCTTTGGTTTGCTATTTTGGTGATTTCACTGATAACAGCTTTGATTTCTATTGATAGCTCTTCATCTAAAGTGGAAATTCTTACCGTTTTGGAGTGTTTTCCTTTGCCCTCCAGCTTCAGCGTGCCAGTGTCTACATGATCCGTGTGATGTAAGTACAGTTTACAATGATCTTTATAAGGACCTATTACACAAATCATTTTACCGCCTATGCTGTAAGAACTCATCCGTACTTTTGCGCCACCCAGGAAAGATTCGTCTGGTTCGGGATTCGTGTTAAGTACGATGGTTCGTAATTTGTGAAAGATCTCCTGAATCTCTTCTGTGTGGTCTGCTATTACATCTTCCAGTGTCATTTGTTGGCATATTTTAGGGTTAGAAAGAATTCATTTTGCGCTGATTGATCTGTCCAATGCATTGTTGCAACTCTTCTATTGAACTTAGTGTATAATACTGATGACCGTTGGCATCCTTTTGAGAGACGATTTCATGTTCCCAGGTAGTGTGAAAAGGGATGTGAATTGCTTCTCCGCCAATCTTACATATCGGCAAGATATCGGATTTAATGGAGTTGCCAATCATCAAGAAATCATTGGAGTTGATGTCATATTTGTTGAGAAGATTCTGATAAGTTTTCTCATTCTTTTCGCTGACCACTTCAATAATATCAAAATAATCAGCCAGACCTGACCGGGCAATTTTCGATTCCTGATCAAATAAATCTCCTTTGGTTATGATCATCAGCTGATAGTTGCCCTGCAACGATTTTACAGCGTTTTCTATACCTGGTAAAATTTCAACCGGGTGACTTAACATGTCTTTCCCAAGGTCTATTAGTTTCTGAATTGTCTCACCATCGATCTGCCTCTGAGTAATCTCTATGCAGGTTTCAATAGTTGAAAGCATAAACCCCTTTATTCCATAACCAAAAATGTTCAGGTTTTTAATTTCGGTTTCATAAAGCGTTTTTTCAAGAGACTGATGCGTTACATAATCCTTTAGCAAATGCTCGATTTTATCGCGAGTGGATGTGAAAATGGTCTCATTTACCCAAAGGGTATCGTCAGCATCGAAAGCGATTGTTTTAATCATTTTATATAATATTTTGTTTACTTATTGACAGCATAGATCTCTTTCAGTGCTTTTGCCGATGCTTTTTTTGATGGATTTCATAATCCCGAAGTAATTTTGAGTTAATTTAGAAGACAACGATAAAAAAATGGAAGAATTAATCAGTTTTTTTGAAAATATACCAACATCGTTCCGAACAGGCTTGCTATTGGGAGGAATCGTAGTTTTCTGGGGATTGGAAGGCGTGATTCCTTTATTTCAGTTTAAATATCGGAAGGTAAAACATGCCGGACTGAATCTTTTCTTTACGTTGACAACAGCTATTATCGGTTTTGGGCTTGCCTGGCTGCTTTTGCAGGCCTCACTGTTTACTACTACCAATGAGTTTGGTTTGCTTTACTTGTTTGAGCTGCCGCTGTGGGTGAGGGTAGTTCTCGGTGTTTTGCTCATGGATTTGATTGGGGCCTATCTTATTCATTGGACCGAGCATAAAGTGAAATGGATGTGGCGTTTCCATGTGGTGCATCACAGTGATACCTCGGTAGACGTTACCACTGGCCTGAGGCATCACCCTGGAGAGACAGTTTTTAGAATAGGTTTTACGATTCTTGCCGTTTTAATAATTGGTGCGCCAATGGGAGTGATCATGCTTTATCAGAGTTTGTCTGTACTATTTGCCCATATCACACATGCAAATATTAAAATGCCCAAAAAAGTAGATGATCTGTTGTCTTATGTTTTCATCACTCCTTATATGCACAAGGTTCATCATCATTTTGAGCAGCCACTAACGGATACTAACTATGGTAACATATTCTCAATCTGGGATCGGTTGTTTGGTACCTTTGCAAAAGTCGATGATATGTCGGAAATCACCTACGGCATTGATACCCATATGGATCCATCTCAGAATACATCTTTAAAAACCTTGCTGAAAACCCCATTTGGAAACTTTGACAAGACTCCGGCAAATAAAACTGAGGCATAACCACCTGATCAATAGTCATGGATAACCTTGTCGGCTGTAATGAAAGATGGCGCTGGTGTGAACGCATTTTTTTGCATGATTTTTATAATAATACCTTTTGCAGATTCGTTTTAAAAACGGGTTTTCACGCCTGAAGTGGCTGAAAATTTGCAACCTGGCCTTAACAAAAATGCCTCTCAAGCCTATGCTATGAGGAAGTAGCATTACTTGTCTGAAAAATAGGAAACGCTTAAAGTGGAATAATCGCAAATTGTTCAAAAAAAGTATGGCATTGATTCTTTGAAACAGATCGATTGCTATTTTACGAATTATCTATGTGGCCTGTCAGCATCATTCACCAGATTCTGACAGGTCAGCCCTTCTTTTTCTTTGTATCACCTGTTTTTGCTTTTTCTGCTATAATGATTAGTTTTAGTGAATATCTAATCAGAAAAATCCGTTTTGAAGAGCAGTTTTAGAGATTATTTTTTTCAGGCAATCCTGATTGTGTTTAGCGTGTTATTGGCACTTTTCTTAAATGAGTATTGGAGCGGTATAAAATCCGACAGGGAGTTGGAGGGTGTAGTGCAGAATGTTTTAAAAGAAGTTAGACTTAATAACCGGAAGCTTCGGGAGACTATATTGTATCATGAAGAACTGCTTGGTCGGATAGACTCTGTGCTTGCGGATGAAATATATATTGCTGGTATGACAGGAGAAGGAGGTCTTCAATTACATCTGATAGCTGACAAAGGGCTTATGCAGAATTTATTTGGAGATGCTGCATGGCGTGCTGCACTGTTGAATGGAAACCTGTCTCGCCTAAAAAATGAGAAGCTTCAGGCGATGGCGAAGACCTATGATCAGCAGGAGCTTACTTTTTTGCCGGTAAACGACGTGATGAGTATCGTGAGTAGTAGAGAATATCTGATGGCTGACAGAGGAAAAGAAAACCTTTTATTGATCAAAGGACAATTGAATGAGCTTTTCGGCAGGGAAAAAAGGCTCGCTATCTTTTATAAAGAGTTACTCGAACTTTTTAAAGAGGAAAATTAAAAACGAATAAATACTATGCAAATCAAGGCGAGTTCTGTAGAAGATTACATCAGCAAAGTTCCGGAGGAAAGACAACCTGTCTTGCAGGGTATCAGAAAAGCTATTCTGGAAAATCTTCCCGAAGGTTTTGAAGAACGTTTGAGTTATGGCATGATTGGCTATGTTGTACCTCATGAGTTGTATCCTCCGGGATATCATGTAGACCCTAAATTGCCACTACCTTTTATCAATGTAGCCTCACAGAAGAATTTTGTTGCCTTGTATCATTTAGGGATCTATGCCAGTGAAGAGTTGCTAAAATGGTTTGTAGCAGAATACCCTAAACACAATAAGACAAAGTTGGATATGGGAAAGAGCTGCGTCAGACTCAAAAAAATGGACCAGATGCCTTATGAACTTATTGGCGAACTATGTACCAAAATGACTGTCGATGAGTGGATCAAAATTTATGAAAGTAGCAAGGGCTAATATCTAATTGACTTATCTAAAATGGCATTGCAGTCGTTTGACATTTTTCTCCTAATTCATCTTACATTATTTAGCTCATAGACCTGATTGGTACTGGTAGGGTAGGGTTTATGATAAGGACCACGTTACACTAACATAATAGTTACTGAATTTTCTTTAAAGAGTGATGACAGTGATTAGATTATTTTCATTCAAAAAATCCGGAGCTGTTTCTACAGGGAAATTTAAATTTTTTGTCGGTATGTTAATTCTAAATTGCTTTTGTTTTGATTCAGCCCGGTTTATTTTAAAACAAAAAAGTCTCTGTGGTTGGTATTAATTTACCTCTGACAGAGACTTTTAATCAATTATTTTTTAATCAGACTAGAACCGATATCTGACATTTACTCCAACACCGTTATTGACGGCATCAGCATCAGGTACTATATTAAATGCGGGTCTGTAATCAATACCCAGCGTTAAAGGGATACTGAATCTATACTCAAGACCCAATTCACCAACTACTCCCAGAATGATATCATCATTGATGAAATAAATATTTCCTCCAATTCCCGGGTAGAACTGCAGTCTCCTGTCTCCATCGAATGAGAAGACCCAATCGTGGATGAGGTCAACACCTATTCCTCCGTCACCAATTCCCAGGTTTCCATGAATTCTACGGCCTTTCGATATGCTGTAGATTCCATCAAAGGCTGCTGAGAAGGGGTTGTCATTAGAATTTATTCTTATACCGAGCTCAAATCTATCTTCAATTCTTTGAGCGTTTACATCATTGCTGGCTAAAATGAGCACAGCTACAGTGAAAACAAAAAATAGTAACTTTTCCACGATTTATATCAGTTAACTTTTAGTGGCAACTTTTGCAGATAAAAACTCTCTGTTCATTCTGGCGATATTTGTCAGACTAATCCCCTTTGGACATTCAACTTCACAGGCACCTGTGTTAGTGCAATTTCCGAAACCTTCTTCATCCATTTGCTTCACCATATTCTGAACTCTGGTAGCTCTTTCCACTTGTCCCTGTGGAAGTAATGCATACTGTGATACTTTAGCACCCACAAATAGCATTGCTGATGAGTTTTTACACGTTGCAACACAAGCCCCACATCCGATACAAGTAGCAGCATCCATCGCCAAATCGGCATCTTCCTTTGGAATCGGAAGAGAATTGGCATCCTGCGTGTTACCTGAGGTGTTCACAGAAATAAAGCCTCCTGCCTGCTGAATTCTATCAAAAGCAGATCTGTCTACAACTAAATCTTTCAGTACAGGAAATGCTTTCGCTCTCCACGGTTCAATGTAAATAGTGTCACCATCATTGAAACTTCTCATATGCAGCTGGCAGGTGGTGATTCCTCTGCCGGGACCATGTGCTTCACCATTTATGTACATAGAACAGCTACCACAGATACCTTCCCTGCAATCATGATCAAATGATACAGGCTCTTCACCTTCTGCGATAAGTTGTTCGTTTAAAACGTCCATCATTTCAAGAAACGACATGTGTTCTGAAATATCTGACACTTGATAATCAACCATTTTTCCGGTATCATTAGCGCCTTTTTGTCTCCAGATTTTAAGTGTTAAATTCATACGTGAAATATCGTTTATTTATATGATCGTTGTTTTAATTTAATATCGTTAAATTCTAATTCTTCCTTATGCAGAACAGCATCTGAAGGCTCTCCTGTGTATTCCCATGCTGCAACATAAGCAAAATTTTCATCATCTCTTCTGGCTTCACCGTCTTCTGTGACGTATTCCTCCCTGAAATGACCTCCGCATGATTCCTCTCTTTCCAGTGCATCTTTAGCAAATAATTCGCCTAATTCGAGGAAGTCTGCAACTCTACCAGCCTTTTCAAGCTCTGCGTTCACTTCATTTATATCACCGGGAACTTTTACATTTTTCCAGAAGTCGGCCCTAAGCTCAGCAATTTCTGCCATAGCTTCTTTTAAACCTTGCTCATTTCTGGCCATACCACATTTATCCCACATGATCTTACCAAGCTTTTTGTGGTAGTAATCAACAGAATGTGTTCCTTTATTATTGACAAAAAAGTCAAGTCTTTCCTTCACAGTCTTTTCAGCTTCTGCAAACTCGGGACTTTCAGTAGAAATGGCGCCTGTTCTGATATCATCTGCCAGATAATTACCAATTGTATAGGGAAGTACGAAGTAGCCATCAGCAAGACCTTGCATCAATGCAGAAGCTCCCAGTCTGTTGGCACCATGATCTGAGAAATTAGCCTCACCGATCGCATAACACCCCGGTATAGTAGTCATCAGATTGTAATCTACCCATACACCACCCATTGTGTAGTGAGTTGCAGGATAAATCATCATCGGTGTTTTGTATGGATCTTCATCCACAATCTTTTCATACATCTGGAAAAGGTTACCGTATTTGGCTTCTACTACCTTTTCGCCTAAGCTGATAATTTCATCCTTCGATGGATTACTGATACCTTTAACTTTGGCTTCAGTTTTTCCATAACGTTCGATAGCAGATTTGAAATCAAGATAAACTGCCTCTCCTGTTTGATTGACACCATATCCGGCATCACATCTTTCTTTTGCTGCTCTTGAAGCAACGTCCCTTGGTACCAGGTTACCAAACGCCGGGTATCTTCTTTCCAGATAATAATCTCTCTCTTCTTCAGATAAATCTGTAGGCTTTTTACTGCCTTCCCTGATCGCTTTTACATCCTCAATATTTTTTGGTACCCAGATTCTTCCGTCATTTCTAAGGGATTCTGACATCAATGTCAGCTTTGACTGGTAATCTCCTGATCTTGGAATACAGGTTGGGTGAATCTGCGTAAAACATGGATTAGCGAAGTAAGCACCTTTCTTATGAATCTTCCACGCTGCTGTCGCGTTTGAACCCATTGCGTTCGTTGATAGGAAATATACGTTTCCATATCCACCGGAAGCGATAACTACCGCATGAGCAGAATGTCTTTCAATTTCACCTGTAACGAGATTTCTGGCGATGATACCTCTTGCTTTACCATCTACCACTACGATATCCAACATTTCGTGTCTGTTGAACATCTCAATTTTACCTCTGGCGATCTGCCTGTTCATTGCCGAGTAGGCTCCAAGCAATAACTGCTGGCCAGTTTGACCTTTTGCATAAAATGTTCTGGATACCAAAACACCTCCAAACGAACGGTTGTCAAGAAGTCCTCCATAATCTCTGGCAAAAGGAACACCCTGAGCGACACATTGGTCTATGATATTAGTAGAAACCTCAGCCAGTCTGTAAACGTTGGATTCGCGTGATCTGTAATCACCTCCTTTTACAGTGTCATAAAACAGACGATAAGCAGAGTCACCATCACCCTGATAATTTTTTGCTGCGTTGATTCCTCCCTGAGCTGCAATTGAGTGAGCTCTTCTTGGTGAATCCTGATAAGCAAATGCTTTCACATTATAACCAAGTTCAGCAAGTGTTGCCGATGCAGACCCACCTGCCAGGCCCGTACCTACTACAATCACGTCGATCAGACGCTTGTTGGCAGGGTTCACCAAATTGATCCTGTCTTTATGTCTTGTCCATCTTTCCTCTATCGGGCCCTCAGGAACATTTCCATTTAAAATATTCGAATCTGTACTCATATTGTTAAACTCGTTCGTTTTAAATTAATTCTTTGTCTATCGCCATTTTAAATTATGTGAAGACCGATTATCCGGCGTTGCTCACAAAATGAAATAAGGCAATAAAAATAAATCCTAATGGAACTAATACTGCGTAAGCTACACCTACCTTTTTTAGCCCCTCTGTATATTTATTGTTAGCACCTACTGATTGAAAAGCAGAGCTAAAACCGTGAAGTAAATGTAAAGTCAGAAATACAAATGCCAGCACGTAAACTCCGACTCTCAGCGGACTTTCGAACATGTGCACCACTTCTGCATAATATCTGTTAGGATCCTCTGGTTTAAACTCCACATATTTATAGATCATTTCAGGTACCCAAAAATCCTTAAAATGAAATAACATAAAAAATAGTATAAATAATCCACTCCATATCATATTTCTGGAAAACCATGAAGAGTTGGCTGCACTGTTATTTTTAGCATATTTTACAACTCTCGCTTTGTTGTTTTTCAACTCCAGAATGAAACCCATTACAAAGTGAAAAATCACGCCAAACATCAACACAGGTTGTAATAAAAACTGTACCACGGGGTTAGTCCCCATAAAGTGAGATAACTGATTAAACAACTCCGCACTAAATACTGAAGTCAGGTTGATAGTTAAGTGTTGCAATAAAAAAAACATGAGGAAAAATGCCGAAAGTGCCATCGCAACTTTCCTTCCGATAGAACTAGTGAATATCTCTTTAGTCAAACTCATCTTAGGTTTAAATCTTTTTTCCCAAAGTTACGTTTGGAATTGTTATCAAACAATCCATTAAACTATTTTGAATCATTATAAATAAGCTTTATCCTAAATAAGGATTCTCTATATTTAAGGAATACTTTGTTCGTGAAAGTTGTTTTACTTTTACAAAAAAATATTTACTCCTTAAGGTAATCATATACCCTCGATTGTAGTTATATAAATGAAGGACTCGTATTTTAATTTTTGAAAATGGATATAAAGAGGATTTATTTCACCAAAAACCTACTGATCTGCTGCCTGATATTGGCGTTTTCTGCCTTTTCTGGCGATTTATGGGCAACCCACATTAGGGCTGCTGAGATCACAATGGAGCGGATTTCAACCTCTAGTCTTACCTACAGGTTTACGGTAACTGCGATTCGGGACTCCGGAGGAGGGCAGGTGCCATTCGGTCTGGGTGATTTTAGTTTTGGAGATGGTAGGGTGATAGAAAATATCAGGAATACTTTCGATAGCAGAGCTGTTGATCAAAACGGTGAGTTCGTCGTGAAGAGTTTTGAGATTACTTCTATTGGTGATGACCTTGAATTAAACGTCTTTGTCGTCGAGCATACTTATCCATCGGCAGCACCTAGTTACTTGATAGGTTACAGAGAGGAAAATAGAAATGAGGGTATCTTGAATATAGCAAATTCTGTAAATACCTCCTTCTACGTAGAATCTCAACTGAGAATAGATCCCATTTTCGGAATTAATAATTCTCCGGTCATGACAGTTCTTCCAATTGACAGAGGAGGTCAGTTTATTGCTTTTTTCCACAATCCTGGAGCTTTTGATCCTGATGGCGATAGTCTTTCATATAAATTAACCATACCAAAGCAGGCAGAGGGTACGGATGTCGGTGGCTACAGAGATCCTAACAATTCTCAGTTTTATGGTGATTTTAATAGAGGAAATGAAGCGAGGGATAGCACGCCTGTTTTTGAATTGGATCCTATCACCGGAACGCTTACCTGGGATGCTCCGGATGAACCCGGAGAATACAACGTTGCTTTTATCATCGAAGAGTGGCGACAGATAGAAGGCCAGTGGTTTAAACTGGGATTCGTTACCAGGGATATGCAAATCATCATAGAGAGAACTGACAATGAGCGACCGGAACTGATTATCCCAGATGATATCTGTGTGGAAGCCGGAGAAACCGTGCAGGAGATTTTTCAGGGGTCAGATGAAGATGGTCATGATATTTTGATAGAAGCATTTGGTGGACCTTTCGAAGTTTCGCCACAGGCAGAGCTTACCCCCAATGTTTTTCAGAGGGAACCCGCTACAGCTCAGTTTACCTGGCAAACAACCTGCGGACATGTCCGGGAAAGGCCTTATGAAGTAATTGTCAAAATTTCTGACAGCCCGCCGGCGGGACCTTCGCTGGTAGATTTTGAAACCTGGAGTATCACAGTAGTTGGGCCTGCACCAACAGGTCTTGAAACATCACAAGTGAATTCGGAGGAAATCAATCTTACATGGGATCCCTATTCGTGCCCGCAGGCAGATACACTGGAAGTTTGGAGAAGGGTGGATAGCTTCGAATTCGAAGTAGATGAATGTCAGGTTGGAATGCCACCATTTGCCGGATATCAATTGATTGATCTGATTGATGCCAGGGACGTTTCTTACAGAGACAACAATAATGGAGTGGGATTAGCTGCCGGTGCAAAGTATTGCTACAGACTGGTAGCCAGGTATCCTCGACCGGGTGGAGGTTTGAGTTACGTTTCAGCTGAAGCCTGTGATAGCATTGAAGCTGTCAGACCAATTATAACCAATGTTGATGTTGACAGGACCGGAGAAGATGACGGAGAAGTGATCATCAAATGGGAACCGCCTTTCGATTTAGATGTAAATGTAGTTCCGGAACCTTACGAGTATGAAGTTTTCCGATCTACAGCTGCCAGTGGCCAGGTGTCAATAGGAACTACTAACAATACGACTATCACAGATACTGGAATTGACACAAAAAACACTGTATTTTCATATGAGATATTAATGCGTGATGCCAATGGAATAGCCATAGATACCTCTGCCAGTGCCTCAACGGTAAGGTTGGAGTTATCGCCGCTCTTTCAATCTATTGAACTGGATTGGAGTGCTTCAGTGCCCTGGTCTAACAACTCTCAGGAATATCCATACCATTATATATATAGAGACAGAGTTGAAGGTGATGCAACACTCCTGGTTCTGATAGACTCAGTAAATGTCAATACTAATGGGTTTTTCTACCTCGACGATGGACGATTCAATGACGAGGTGCTGGACGATGAATTGGAATACTGTTATTATGTCACAACACAGGGAGTGTATGGAAACCTGGAGATCGACGAGCCATTGATCAACAGGTCACAGATATTCTGTGCTCAGCCAAATGACATTATTCCTCCTTGTGAGCCACTTTCTTTTACCCTGGAAGCTGATCCTGATTTTTCTTGTGAGGAACAGATTAAAGATAAACCATGCGGATTCAACAATTTCACCAATTACCTGTCATGGGAAACCGACGAAAGAGAAGGTTGTGATGATGATATCAGAGAATTTAATGTCTACTATTCTTCTACGGGACAAGAAGAAGACAGAGTCTTATTAAATGAGGAACTGGGAATTACAATTACAGATACGGAGTTCTTTCACGAAAACCTCTCTTCGATTAAAGGATGCTATTGGATATCAGCTGTTGATAGATCTGGTAATGAAAGTACTATTCTCGGTCCGGAATGTGTAGACAATTGTCCGAATTATGATTTGCCAAATACTTTCTCTCCGAATGGAGATGGTCAGAATGATCTCTTCAATGCTTTCTTTGAGACATCAGTAAATCCGATTCAGGGATTTGACAGGTCGAAATGCCCGAGATTCGTAGAGAGAGTCTTGTTTACCGTTTTCGACAGGACAGGAAATGAGTTGTTTAACTACGATTCAGAAGAAGACCTGGAAAACAATATCCTGATCAATTGGGATGGAACTACTTTCAACGGAACTGAATTACCTACAGGAACCTACTTTTATACAGCGGAAGTCACCTTCGACGTATTGGACCCCGAAGAGAGTGTACAGCAGATGAAAGGATGGATTCAATTATTCAGATAATGGAAAAGCAAGTTATATTCTTCGATGGTGTTTGTAATCTCTGCAATAGTTCTGTCAACTTTGTCATAGACAGGGATAAAAACAAAGTGTTCAGATATGCTGCTCTGCAATCTGACTATGCAGCAGAACAGCTCGGTCCTTTGGGCGTTGATTTATCAAAGCTTGAATCCATTGTTCTTTATAACGACGGTAAAGTATATGATAAAAGTAGTGCAGCGCTCAATATTGCCAGGCAGCTTTCAGGAGGTTGGTCTCTGTTTTACGGTTTCATTATTCTGCCGAAATTTCTGAGAGACTTTGTTTATAACATCATCGCGAGAAACAGGTATCGATGGTTTGGTAAGAAAAACGAGTGCAGAATTCCAACCCCTGAACTCAGAGAGTTATTCGTTGGCTGATGAATAAACATAAACTTCCCTTTTATAGAAACAATTGATCGAGACACAAAGTTATCAAAACAGGAATCCAGGCTAGGTTTAGTCTTGGATTTTGTTTTGTAAAGGAATTTTAAGCAGAGGTACGATACTTCAATTGTTGAAAGATTTTCTGGTTAAAAGTATTCGTTTTATTTTTGAGCATCAAAACAATTAAGAATTTAGATGAAAGCATATGTTTTCCCCGGTCAAGGGGCTCAATTTTCCGGAATGGGTAAGGATTTGTATGATTCTTCTGCAAAAGCAAAAGAGTTGTTCGATCAGGCCAATGATATTTTAGGTTTTAGCATTACCAATGTCATGTTTGAGGGAACGCCGGAACAATTGAAAGAAACAAATGTCACTCAGCCTGCAGTTTTTCTGCACTCAGTGATCTCTGCTTTGGTCTCTGAAAATTTCCATCCGGATATGGTAGCAGGACATTCACTTGGTGAATTTTCCGCATTAACTGCATCTGGAGTTTTGACCTTTGAGGACGGTCTGAGATTAGTGGCGAAAAGAGCTCAGGCTATGCAAAAAGCTTGTGAAATAAATCCATCTACTATGGCAGCTGTATTAGGCCTTGCTGATGAGGTGGTAGAAGAAGTTTGCAATAGTATTGATGAGGTGGTAGTAGCTGCCAATTATAACTGTCCCGGCCAGCTTGTTATCTCAGGATCTAACAAAGGAATAGAAATCGCTTGTGAGAAAATGTTGGAAGCAGGAGCTAAAAGAGCTTTACCATTACAGGTGGGTGGCGCTTTTCATTCTCCGTTGATGGAACCTGCAAAGGCAGAGTTAACATCAGCTATTGAAGAAACTACCTTTTCGAAGGGGATTTGCCCGATCTATCAGAATGTTACTGCAGAAGCCACAGAGGATACTGTATTGATCCAACAAAACTTAATTGCCCAGCTAACCGCTCCGGTCAGATGGACACAGACGATGCGTAATATGATTGCAGCAGGTGCAGACGAACTGATTGAGTGTGGTCCTGGCAAAGTACTGCAGGGTCTGATTAAAAAAGTAGATAGAAAATTTAAAATAGCATCAATAGATTGAAAAACAGGATAATTATATTATTTATGATACTGTGCATGGGGATGACCTATACTGCCTGTAAGAAAAAAGGCTCATCTTCAATAAGTAAAAAATCTAAAAAGATTAAGAAAGGTAAACCGATACCTTGTCCTGTGAAAGATTGCTGATGGAGAAAAAGATTAATATAGCGATAGATGGCTATTCGGCATGTGGTAAAAGTACTACAGCAAAAAGTGTGGCCTCTGCTTTAAAATATATTTACATAGATTCAGGAGCAATGTACCGGGCGGTAACACTGTTTATGCTGGATGAAGGAATAGACGTAATGGATTCTGATGCTGTGATCGCCAGATTGAATGATATCCAGATAAGTTTTGTTTATGATCCTGAAGCAGATAAATGTGAAACCTTTTTGAATGGGAAAAACGTTGAAAAAGAGATAAGAACGCTCAGGATTGCTTCTAAAGTAAGTCATGTCAGTGTCATCAAAGAAGTGAGAGAAAAGCTTGTGGCCTGGCAGAGAGACATGAGTCATAACAAAGGAGTTGTGATGGACGGTAGGGATATTGGTACAGTAGTATTACCGAACGCGGAATTGAAGTTTTTCATGACTGCTGATACAGACACAAGATCAAGGAGAAGACAGATTGAGCTTGAGAGAAACGGTAAAAACCTGGAATTGGAAGAGATTAAGGCCAATTTGTTGGAGAGAGATAGAATCGATACAACCAGGGCTGAAAGCCCGCTTAGAAAAGCAAAGGGGGCTATTGAAATCGATACAACTCATCTGACATTTGAAAAACAAATACAAATAGTGATAGATAAAGCAAAGGAACTGATTCATGAAAATTGAGATAGACGAAAATTCCGGGTATTGCTTTGGTGTGGAGTTTGCCATTCAGATGGCAGAAGAAGAAATGCAAGACTCAGGCAAGTTATATTGCCTTGGGGATATTGTACACAATGATCTTGAGGTCCAAAGACTGTATGAAAAAGGACTGAGAGTAATTAGTAGAGATGAGTTAAAAGAACTCAAAGATTGTAAAGTGTTGATTAGAGCTCATGGAGAACCTCCGGAGACATACCAGTTGGCTCTTGATAACAACATCGAATTGATCGACGCTTCCTGTCCTGTAGTTTTGAAACTTCAGAACAGGGTTAAAAGTGCTTATGACATTTCGCAAAAAAAAGAAGGTCAGATTGTAATATATGGCAAACCGGGACATGCAGAAGTAATTGGTCTTACGGGACAGACTAGAAACGATGCAATCATTATTACAGAAGAAAAAGACCTTGAAAAGATAGATTTCAACAGGCCGATCACTTTGTTTAGTCAGACAACCAAAAGCACGAAGGGTTTTTACCGTATTCGTGAGCTGATCGAAGAAAGAATAAAAAATACTAGCGGAGAATTACTACTGGAAGAATTTATTTCAAATGACAGTATTTGCCGACAGGTTTCAAACAGAGAACCTCAGATGGAGCAGTTTTCTCAGAAACATGATGTAATTCTCTTTATTAGTGGCAAAAAAAGTTCAAACGGAAAGGCATTGCATGCAGTATGCAAATCTTTCAACGATAAAAGTTATTTCATTCAGGATGAAACGGAGATTGCTCCGGATTGGATAAAAGCCACTGATTCTGTTGGAATATGCGGAGCTACATCCACACCCAGATGGCTAATGGAAAAAGTAGCAAACTATCTTGAAAATGACTTTATGCTGAGCGATGTTCAATAATGCTGGAATTATAAGTTTCTAAACTTTAATCTAAACATTTCTTTTGAACATTTTTTTTGTTAATTTTGCTTCCGATTTTCAATTTGACAACTTGCTAAAGCATGTCTAAGACAATTAAGTTAAAGAAGGGTTTCAATATAAACCTTGCTGGTAAAGCAGAACAGAAAATTGCCGATGATGTTCGGCCGGATACCTACGCACTAAAACCTACTGATTTTCATGGCATGACAAGACCAAAGCTGAGCGTGGCTGTTGGTGATAATGTCAAAGCTGGATCACCGGTTCTTTACGACAAACTTTCTCCTGAAATACATTACACTGCTCCTGTGAGTGGTGAAATTGTTGAAATTAACAGAGGAGCTAAAAGAAAGATACTGGAAATCAAGATTTTAGCTGATAAAGAAGTATCCTACGAAAGTTTTGACAAATACTCAGTATCTGATTTGAAAGGATTGAGCAGAGAAGATGCTCAGGCACAAATGATGAAAAGCGGTGTTTGGCCAAATATTGTGCAAAGACCATTCGGCATTGTAGCTGATCCTGCAGATACGCCAAAGTCGATCTTTGTTTCTACTTTCGACACACACCCACTGGCACCTGATTACGGATTTACATTGCAGGGACAGGAGCAGTACTTCAACGCTGGAGTAGCTGTTCTCAAAAAATTCACATCGGGAGACGTTAATGTCAATATCGATGGGAAGTCTGAGGTCTCATCTGTTTTCTCAAGTGTAGAGGGAGCATCAGTGAATAAAGTATCAGGTCCGCATCCGGCTGGAAATGTTGGGATTCAGATACACCACATCGATCCAATCGGGAAAGGACAGATCGTTTGGACGTTAAAACCGCAGGGGGTGGTAGAGATCGGTAAATTGTTCCTAGAAGGAATTTACGATGCTTCCAGAGTAGTAGCGGTGGCAGGTTCTGAAGTTACTAAACCACATTATTATAAAACATACCTCGGTGCCTGCGTTGATAAGTTTTTAGCAAACAACCTCAAACAAGACCATGTGAGAGTGATCTCAGGAAATGTACTCACTGGTGAGAAAATTGCAGGCAATGGCTACATAGGATATTACGATCAGCAGGTGTCTGTGATACCAGAAGGCGACTACCACGAGATGTTAGGTTGGATTAAACCTTCCGGCAGATTGAGTTTTCACAGAGCCTTCGGTTTGTTTTCATTCTTATCTCCTAAAAAAGAGCATGTAATGGACTCAAACACAAGAGGTGAAGAGAGAGCATTTGTTGTTAGCGGCGTTTTTGAGCAGGTCACACCAATGGATTTATATCCTACATACCTGATCAAAGCAATCATGGCAGAAGATTATGAAGATATGGAAGGGTTAGGAATCTTTGAAGTAATTGAAGAAGATCTGGCTCTCTGCGAATTTGTGGATGTATCAAAACACGACATACAAGAAATTTTAAGGACAGGAATCAACTTAATAAAAGAAAGCTAGATGAAGTTTCTTAGAGAACAATTAGATAAACAAAAACCTCTGTTTGAAAAGGGGGGGAAATTCGAAAAGTTCTACTACTTATTCGAAGCAAATGAAACGTTTCTATTTTCGCCAGATTCTACAGCAGGCGCGAAAGGTGTGCAAATCAGAGATGCCGTTGATCTGAAAAGATTGATGATGACCGTTGTAATCGCACTTTTGCCATGTTTGTTATTTGGTATCTGGAATAGCGGACACCAAAGTTTTGTTGCTACTGGAAAATCAGGTGATTTTCTTGCTGAGTTTTTACTTGGAGCTCAGTTGGTGCTGCCAATCGTCATTGTAGCTTATGCTGCGGGTGGATTGGTTGAAGTGGTTTTCGCGATTATTAGAAAGCACCCGATTAACGAAGGATTCCTGGTTACAGGAATGCTGATTCCTCTTACATTACCTTCAACTATACCATTGTGGCAAGTAGCTATTGCGACAATTTTCGCTGTTGTGATCGCGAAAGAAGCGTTTGGAGGAACAGGAATGAATATTCTAAACGTAGCACTTACCGCCAGAGCGTTTTTATATTTTGCATACCCGCAACAGATTGCAGGGGATAAAGTATGGACATACATCGGAGATGGAGCAACTGTTGATGGTTATTCAGGAGCAACACCACTAGGTATTGCTGCTGGCGCAACCGACCCTAAAACATGGGTTGAAGGCACTACTGTTATTCAGGCACTAGGATCAACTACTGAAAAATGGGCCGATGGCCTGTACAGCTCATGGAACTTATTCTTTGGAGCTTATCCGGGATCTATTGGATCTACTTCGGTGATCATGGTAGGAATAGGCGCATTGATACTGATTGCTACAGGAGTAGGAAGCTGGAAGACGATCGTAAGCTGTTTTGCCGGTGGATGGGTTATGGGATTAATCCTTAATCAGTTCGGATCGAATGAATTTACGCAAATACCACCTCATTATCACTTGATTATGGGAGGTTTTGCTTTTGGAGCAGTTTTTATGGCAACAGACCCTGTTTCTTCTGCACAAACGGAACTTGGTAAGTGGATATACGGTTTCCTTATCGGGGTTATTACAGTAATCATCAGAGTACTGAATCCTGGATATCCGGAAGGAATTATGTTGGCAATATTGTTTATGAACGTATTTGCCCCATTAATAGATTTTTATGTAGTAGGAGCAAACAAGAAAAGGAGGTTACGTCGTGCAACGGTCTAATACTTATGTAATCATATTTGTGATCGTCCTGACCGTAGTGTTAGGAGGTCTGTTATCAGGAGCTAATCAGTTCCTGAAAGAATCTCAGGACAAATCCATCGAACTGGATACCAAGAAGAAAATTCTAGGAGCTGTAATGGATATTTCTACCCTTCAAACGGGGCAGGAGATACTTGATACTTACGACAAGCGGGTAAAATCAATTGTTGTAGATATCAATGGTAATCTTGTATCAGAAGATAGTAGAGGAAATGCCATTGTCGCCGAAAAAGTAAATATTCAAAAGCAATACAGATTTAAGCCTGAAGACAGACAATATCCTGTGTTTATGTTCATGAATGAGCAGAATAAAGAGCAGGTGGATTCTTACATCTTTCCTATGTGGGGTGCCGGACTTTGGGATTGGATTTCTGGTTTTGTTGCAATCGAAAAAGATTTGCGAACAATTGCAGGTGTCGCTTTTGACCACAAAACTGAAACTCCAGGTCTTGGAGCGAGAATTACCGAAGCAGCTGTAATCGATAGATTCAAGGGAAAATACGTATTCGATGATAGCGGAGAGTTGAGACCTGTAGAAATGTTGAAGGGAGAGGGTAATGCTGATCTTAATGAATATCAGGTTGACGGCTTATCTGGTGCCACAATGACGGCAAAGGGTGTCAATCGAATGATTGAAAGTTATCTGCAATGTTACGAGCCTTACATAGAAAAGGTAAAGACAGATCAGAAAGTAGCAGTTAAATAACAAATTTGTAAAATCTAGGAACTTATGAGTACTGAAACTCTTGAACAACCAGTCGTAAAAGAACCTTCAGAGGCGCTTTTATCGAAAAGAAGAAGAAAGATCATTGCTGATCCTCTAACCGATGACAACCCGATCACGGTACAGGTTTTAGGAATTTGCTCGGCATTGGCTGTTACCATTAAGTTACAACCTACCCTTGTTATGTCGATAGCAGTGGTTTTTGTAATTGTATTTTCAAACCTGATCATCTCGCTGATTAGAAATTCAATTCCAAACAGTGTGAGGATTATCGTGCAATTAGCCGTAATTGCAACGCTAGTAACCTTGGTAAGTGAAGTTTTGAAAGCTTACGTTTACGACATGTACAAAGTATTGGGAGCGTTCGTAGGATTGATTATTACGAACTGTATCGTAATGGGACGTTTAGAGGCTTTTGCGATGGGTAACAAACCTTACGATTCCATCCTTGATGGTTTAGGTAGTGGTTTTGGATATGCCTGGATTATTTTAGCTGTAGCAACAGTAAGAGAACTCCTAGGGTCAGGTTCATTGTTTGATTGGAAAATCTTTGAAGCAATAGGAATCGAAAATTTCCCAACTAATGGATTGATGGTAGATTCAATCGGTGCGTTTATGGTACTGGGTGTTATCATCTGGATACAGCGTTCAAAATCAGGATACGTAGAACAATAAAGAAGAGAAGAAAATGGATTTGATTAATATAGCATTAAAAGGAATTTTTATCGATAACATGATCTTCGCATACTTTTTAGGTATGTGTTCTTTTCTTGCAGTATCGAAAAAAGTATCAACAGCACTAGGATTAGGAATGGCAGTAGTTTTCGTTTTAACGATCACTGTACCTGTTAACTGGTTGTTGCAAAATTATGTCCTTAAAGAAGGAGCTCTTGCCTGGTTAGGAAGTGATTTCGTCTCCGTAGACCTTACCTTCTTACAATTCATCATGTTTATCGCAGTTATTGCTTCTATGGTACAATTGGTGGAAATGACAATTGAAAAGGTTTCTCCTTCTCTTTATGGTTCACTCGGTATCTTCCTTCCACTGATTGCTGTAAACTGTGCAATTTTAGGATCTGCGCTTTTTATGGTGCAGAGAGATTTTACAATAGTTCAGGCTACTATGTATGGATTTGGATCAGGTACCGGCTTTATGATGGCTATTGTAGCTCTGGCTGCTATCAGAGAGAAATTAAAATATTCAAATGTTCCTAACGGATTAAAAGGACTCGGACTTACAATGTTAATTACTGGTTTGATGGGTATAGCCTTTAAATCCTTTATTGGAATTGCCCTGTAATTAAATAAGCAGGTCAAAATATTGAAACCCTGGCATTCTAAGGAATTGTCAGGGTTTTTTTATTGACTCAGGAGAAATGTCAAAAGGAGATAAGCTCAATTTTCTTCTTAAAGTCCATCATTTGATTTTGAAATCAAAATCAGTCAAACCAGCTCAAGATGGCAGGACCCCAAAATCTGACAGTAAAAAAATAGGTTCCTATGGAGATAAATATGGTTGCTAAAACCAGAAGAGTGGAGTAGCTAAATTTCAGTATGCCAGAATATTGAATCTTTTTTGAACGGATGATGAACTCAACAATTAACAGGTTTGGGATATAAAAGAAGAAGGCCATCACCTGATCAAAAGGTCCTGAAAATTGCCTGGTATGTCCGGCACCATCCGCCAGGATGAACCAGAAACCATAGTCCATTCTGTACAGCCAGGAGCCTACTGCCAGTGCGAACAATCTCAGGGCCCAGTTTCTATGCTGAACGATATTATGTGTAAATGCATGCTTTGCTGTCATAAAAGCCGCAATTATCATCAAAATCCCGTATAGGGCAAAACCAATGTTCATCACTGTTCCTCCTATAGTGCCCTTGGTCACAATAAAAATCAATCCGCCTACACCTGCAACAATCGATGAGAAGATGTACAGAAGTCCGATCGCTTTGTGTAGTCTTGGAAATCGTTTCCTGAATTTTTCTATTAGCTGTATGCATCCGAGAATAAGAATGATGCCACCTGCGGCAAAATGAAAACCTATTCCGGTAGTTGCTACAGATTCATTAGCACTGTAAAGCTCCGGCAGCATTTCATTCCACTGCTCAGGGTTTCCATTTACTAATGAAGTAGCATAAAATGCCAGTATGTACAAGCCGAACAAAAGGGTGCTGATCCATACGATCATACCCAGTAAATTGACAAAAAAACGAGTAGAGTTTATTCTTCTGACATCAGTTGACTCCATAGGATTGCATGATTGTTAACCTTCATAATAATTGTAAATTAAAAATATGAATAAGTTTTAGGAAATACTCGGATATCATTAAATATCGAACCGAAATACGATAAAGGTCGTACTTACTGTTAGTTTTGTGTAAGACATAAAAAGGTATAACCATAAGTACTGCTGATATGAACGTAGAAAAGCCAGAAATAAAAAACGAATTTATTCTCAGTAAAATCCTGAGCTATTTCTTTCGGGGACTTGTTTTTTTGTCGCCAATCGCAGCGACGGTTTACATTTTGATCATTTCAGTGGCATGGATTGACGGACTAATTCCTATCGGCATTCCGGGACTGGGACTCTTTTTGGTATTATGCATTGTAGTATTGGCCGGTTATCTGGGAAATACGTTTATCGCAAGACCTTTTTTCCATTTGCTTGAAAGTGCTTTTAGAAGGGTTCCAATAGTCAATTTTATTTATACCAGCATCAATGATCTTATCAAAGCATTTTTTAGTGATAACAAGAAATTTAGTGAGCCTGTGTTGGTGTCAATGGATAGAGATGGCATTCTTTCAAAGCCTGGATTTGTAACTTCGGGAGATCTCGCTAACCTGGGATTAGCGGGTAAGATTGCCGTGTATTTTCCTCATTCTTACAATTTTTCCGGAAATCTATTCATTGTTGACAGCAGTATGGTAACAAAAATTGAAGGCAATAATACCGACGTGATGAAATACATTGTCAGCGGGGGAGTTTCTGGTAAAATAGGGAAGGTAAATAGCTGATTACTAGGTTTTAACAGAGTAACTGAAAAGCTCTTGACTACATGTATTTGTGAAGCAATTTTGGATGAAGGGTGATATCAGCTTAATTAGTTTTATGTTAAAATTAGGTTAATTTGCTGTATTTTTTTGTGAATTAGTTATCGATTTTATTTCTTTGTGTTAAGAAAACAGTTTAGTGAATACACAATTTCACATATCACCCGTTTCTTTCGTACCCTCTTACAGGGCATGCTTCCCGCGTAGGCGCTAGCCTATTATATATATCATTGTCACCTACGTGGTGACTACTCTTCGGACAAACTCATTTATTATTTTCTTTACTTTTTACAACAATGGACAAGTTTATTGTATCCGTTGCGGATGAAACACATCTGGCTTATGCCAATGATATTTCGCAACTCATTGAAGAAAGCGCAAAAAAACGCGGCACAGGTATAGCCAAGAGAACTCCTGAATATATTTTATCCAAAATGGTAGAAGGTCGTGCGATCATAGCGCTTCATAAAAATAAAAAGCTGGCAGGCTTTTGCTACATTGAATCCTGGGAGCATAATAAATATGTAGCTAATTCTGGATTAGTAGTAAACCCGGAATTCAGAAATCAAGGTCTTGCGCAGGCCATCAAATCAAGAGCTTTTAAGCTATCAAAAAAACTCTTCCCACAGGCAAAATTATTTGGTCTTACTACCAGTCTGGCGGTGATGAAGATCAATTCGGATCTGGGATATCGACCAGTAACTTTTTCCAAACTGACTACTGATGAGTCTTTTTGGAAAGGATGTAGCAGCTGTGTGAATTACGAAATTCTTCAAAGTAAAAATCAGGAACACTGCTTATGCACTGGTATGCTTTACGATCCGGAAGAAAAAAAGCGTAAATGGGAACAAAAGACAAAAAAAGTGCGGGAAACCATTAGCGTCTGGAAAAAGAAAGTGGTGACCAAGTAGGCCTTTCATCGAAATCTACATTGATTAAATACAAAATGAAAAAGAAATTACTATTAGCATTTAGTGGTGGGTTGGATACAACTTATTGCACTATTTTTTTGAAAGAAAAAGGATATGATGTCCATACGGTGACTGTCAATACCGGGGGATTTACCACTAAAGAATTGGATGCACTCACGGAAAAGGCCAAAAGCCTTGGCTCTGTTAGTCATAAAAACCTGGATGTTACAGAACTGTTCTATCAAAACTGCGTTCGGTTCCTGATTGCCGGAAACGTTCTGAAAAACAATACTTATCCGCTTTCTGTGAGCGCTGAACGAGCATTTCAGGCAAAAGCAATTGCAGAATATGCTAACGAGCTTTCAGTAGATGCGATAGCACATGGGAGTACGGGAGCAGGAAATGACCAGGTACGTTTCGATATGATTTTTCATACGCTTTGCCCTGATAAAGAGATTATTACGCCTATCAGAGATCACCGAATTTCCCGCGAAGAGGAAATTTTTTTTCTGCAAAATCATGGTGTAAAAGGGAACTGGGAAAAGTCATTGTATTCCATTAATCAGGGTTTGTGGGGTACTTCTGTTGGTGGTAAAGAGACTTTAACATCTCATCAGGAGTTACCAGAAGACGCTTATCCTCATCAATTGCAAGCAAAAGACGAATCGGAAGTTACTATTTCCTTTGAAAAGGGGCAGCCTGTAGCAATTAATGGACAAAAAGGCTCTGCTGTTACCTGTATCAATGCATTGAATGAGATAGCCAATCGATATGCGATCGGCAGAGATATCCATGTTGGAGATACCATTATCGGCATCAAAGGTCGGGTAGGATTTGAGGCGGCAGCACCGATATTATTAATCAGTGGCCACCATGCGCTGGAAAAGCACGTGCTCACCAAGCATCAGTTGATGATTAAAGACCAGCTTTCGCTCACCTATGGAAACCTGCTCCATGAGGGACAATATCTGGAGCCTGCTATGAGAGATATTGAAGCACTGTTGGAAAATTCACAGAAACATGTAACAGGCGATGTAACGATTAAACTGTTGCCCTATCATTACTCAATCAAAGGAATTTCTTCGCCTTTTGATCTGATGCAATCAGAGTTTGGTCAATACGGTGAGATGAACTCCGGATGGTCCGGGAATGATGTAAGAGGGTTCTCTAAAATTTTTGGTAATCAGAATATGATTTACTATCAACTTCACAACTCATGAAAACAGCTTATAAGAAAATAGGAGTTATTGGCGCGGCAGGTTATACGGCCGGTGAGTTGATCAGAATATTACTGAATCATCCGGATGTTGGAGAAATACATTGTCAAAGTAATAGTCAGGGTGGGAAGAAAGTAACTGAAGTTCATACTGATTTAGTAGGTGAATGTGATCTTGTCTTTGAGCAATCTATCATTTATGAGGGTTTGGATGTGATTTTTCTCTGTAAAGGACATGGCCAATCAGTAAAATTTTTAGAAGCGGAAACTTTACCTGATCAGTTGAAAATTATAGACCTGAGTCATGATTTCAGATTGAAGAAGGCCGGAAATGATTTCACTTATGCACTGCCTGAGCTGAACAAGAACAGTATCAAGACAAGTAACAAACTGGCAAATCCGGGATGTTTTGCAACTGCTATTCAATTGGGACTACTTCCCGCAGCTAATAGCAATATCATTAAAAGCGATATCCACGTTTCCGGAATTACCGGATCCACTGGTGCGGGCCAGTCACTGACACCGACATCTCATTTTTCCTGGAGAAATAACAATATCAGTGTTTATAAGGCATTTGTACATCAGCATTTGCAGGAAATAGGGGAGAGTCTTACCCAAACGTCTGATGGTACTAGCTACAAAGTAAACTTTATTCCCTATCGGGGAAATTTCACCCGAGGTATCATAACCACCAGCTATTTCAGTACAGATGCATCATTAGAAGAGGTTGAAACCATCTATGAAAAGTATTATCAGGAAGCTGTTTTTACTCATGTTACGGATCGTAACCCCGATTTGAAACAAGTAGTCAATAGCAATAAAGCACTGGTTTATCTGGAAAAGCACGATGATCAGTTGATGATCATTTCTATGATCGATAATTTACTCAAGGGGGCGTCCGGTCAGGCAGTACAGAATATGAATCTGATGTTTGGGCTGGAAGAAAATACAGGACTTAAACTAAAATCTACAGCGTTTTAATCATGAAAACTAATTCACTAAATCACAAAATTTCAATTATTGGAGCAGGTAATCTGGGCATTGCGATCGCTGAAGGACTTGTTAACAAACAACTAAACGAACCTGGTGAAATATACCTCACCAGGAGAAAAATTGATTTTATCAGTCAATTAAAGGAGCGAGGCTATCAGACAACTACCGATAATGTAGAAGCAGTGAAAAACTCTACAATAGTCTTCTTATGTGTTCAGCCCAGTCAATTGGATCAGGTACTGAAAGGTTTCAGTCATGTACTTACTGATGAGCATATCCTGGTTTCAGTCATTACAGGCGTTTCGATCGATCAGATAAAATCAAGTTTGACAAAAGATATTGCCGTAATCAGGGCAATGCCCAATACTGCTATTGCGATAGGGCAATCCATGACTTGTATTTGTGCCTGTAATAAAGGGAAAGCTCATATCGAAGAGGTTCAAAGGCTTTTCGAAACTGTTGGCAAAACTTTACTGATTGAGGAAGGTCTGATGAAATCTGCGACTGTTTTAGGCGCCAGCGGCATTGCTTTTTTCATGCGTTACCTCAGAGCAGCAACTCAGGGTGGAATACAGATGGGTTTTCATCCGGAAGAGGCACAGATGATTGCTGCTCAGACAGCATATGGCGCTGCTTCATTAATTCAGGAATTTGATAATCACCCTGAGGTAGAAATTGATAAAGTAACAACGCCAAGGGGCTGTACCATTTCAGGACTTAACGAAATGGAACACAGCGGCTTTAGTAGTGCTCTGATCAAGGGACTCATGGTTTCATTTAACCGTATCAACGGAATTCAGGATAATTAATAACTCATGGATAATTTTAATGTATATCCACTTTTTGATGTCGCACCAGTGAAGGCAGCGGGTTCATATGTTTATAATCAGGAAGGTACTGAATTCCTGGATTTTTACGGCGGTCATGCTGTGATTTCTATCGGACACGGTCATCCACATTACCTGGACAAACTCTCAAAGCAGGCTTCATCGATAGGTTTTTATTCCAATTCGATAGTGAATCCTTTGCAGAAAGCATATGCTAAAAAACTGGGTGAAATGTCCGGCTATGAGGACTATCAGTTATTTCTGGTTAATTCGGGCGCAGAGGCTATTGAAAATGCGATAAAACTGGCCGCCTTTCATAATCAACGAAAGAAGATATTGGTGTTTGAAAAGGGATTTCATGGTCGTACTTCGATGGCTGTACAGGCAACTGATAATCCGAATATTCAAACCTCCCTTGATAATAACGACAGAATCATCCGGATTCCACTGAATGACACGGAACAATTATCTGAAGTTCTGAACGATGAAATTTCATGTGTCATAGTTGAAGGGATACAGGGAGTTGGTGGAATCAATGTACCATCATCGGATTTTTTAAGCTTGTTGAGAGAGAAATGTGATGCATGTGGTGCGTTGCTCATCCTCGATGAAATTCAGTCGGGATTTGGGAGAACTGGTAAGTTTTTTGCCCATCAGCACAGCGGAATTAAGCCCGATTTGATTACTGTGGCAAAAGGTATGGGAAATGGGTTTCCAATAGGTGGCGTTTTGATCAATCCAAAAATTGAACCGAGATTCGGAATGCTAGGTACTACATTTGGAGGGAATCATCTTGCCTGTGCTGCTGGTTTAGCGGTTTTGGAAGTAATCGAAAAGGAAAACCTCATCGAAAATGCTTTTGAAAAAGGAGAAATACTTCGGTCTGAACTGGAAAGTATTGATCAGATCAAAGAGGTGCGTGGAAATGGATTGATGCTTGCCGCTGATTTTGATTATCCAATCAAATCGTTGAGAAAAGACCTTGTCTATCAACAGCATCTTTTTACAGGAGCCAGCTCGAATCCGCATACATTACGCCTATTGCCCCCTTTGAGCATCACAGAAAAAGAGATCGACTTATTTATTCAAAAATTAAAAGACGGAATAGCACAAGTATGAATCATTTTATTTCAGTTGAAGATGTAGCAGACCCCTCCGGGGATTACAGTAAAAATCTTAAATCATTAATAGCCCTTTCAGAAAAGTATAAAAAGAATCCTTTTGCCGATGAGCACTTCGGTAAGAAAAAGACGCTGGGGCTCATCTTTTTTAACCCAAGTTTAAGGACACGATTAAGTTCAATTAAGGCAGCACAAAACCTGGGATTGAATGTTATTTCTATGAATACCAGTCAGGATAGCTGGGTGCTTGAGACTGCTGATGGAGCGGTAATGGATCAGGGATCTGCGGAGCATATCAAAGAAGCTGCCGCGGTAATGGGAACTTATTGCGATATTCTGGGAGTGAGGTCTTTCCCGGAATTGAAAAACAGGGAAGAGGACTATCAGAACCACATGATCAATGGTTTTGTGCAGCATGCAGGTGTTCCGGTCATTAACCTGGAGTCTGCTACTTTGCACCCCTTACAATCTTTAACTGATTTGATGACAATGGAGTCGCTAAGACCCAATAAAAAACTAAATATCACCATGACCTGGGCGCCACATATAAAGCCATTGCCTCAGTCGGTGGCTAATTCATTTGCAGAATGGATGGGTAAAACAGCACATGAGGTTACAATTGTGCAGCCTCCGGGTTTCGAACTTTCTGAGGAGTTTACAGCAGGAGTGAAAATTATGCATGATCAGGATGAGGCGTTGAAAAATGCAGACGTTGTTTACGTAAAAAACTGGAGCTCTTACCATGATTATGGGAAGGTGGGAAATTTCCCCGATTGGCAGGTAACCACGGAGAAGATGGCACTCACGAATCAAGCTCTTTTGATGCACTGCCTG
>JBCBHL010000022.1:0-38098 GCA_038525605.1 Bacteroidota bacterium | reverse complement strand
CTTTTTCCCTGCATCAACAGTAAAATAAATACCAAACTCAGTGGCTAAGAACATCAGACCGGGCTTTTCATGGTCCTGTACCAACCTCCAAACCAAAAGTTTATCGGGCAGGTTGGCCGAAATAGATTGCCACGTTCGTCCTTTGTCAGAGCTCTTGTAGACATAAGGTTTAAAATCACCATATTTATGATTGTCCAGCATTACATAAACTGTTCCGGCATCATAAAGATCCGCTTTGATATCATTCACAAAAGCAGTTGAAGGTACACCTGGTAAGTTATTTACAGTAACCTTTCTCCAGTTCTGTCCTCCATCTTCCGTAATCTGGATAATACCGTCGTCTGTTCCTGCATATAGCAGACCTTCCTGTTGAGGTGACTCTGCCAGTGAAGTAATGGTATTGTAATTAGACATAGCCAATACATCCCATGGATTGTCGATGCTCTGCGTGCTTCCCATGATCGGTAGGGAAAACCTTTCCTGATTTTTGGTCAGATCATCCGAGATGGTTTTCCATTCATCACCCCGGTTATCAGAGCGCCACACTCGCTGGGAAGCAAAGTACAATCTTGTCGGGTTGTGTGGGCTTACTAAAATAGGTGCATCCCAGTTGAACCGCTCATAATCCTCACCTTCTTCCGGCTGAGGCTGAATGTATACAATCTCTCCTGTCGTCCTGTCCGTTCTTACCAAATTTCCCTGTTGCCACTCGGAATATACGATGTTTGGGTTACCGGGCTCTGTAGCGGGTTGATGTCCATCTGCAAAGACCGTAATATACCAGTCTCCATTGGTAATACCACTTTGATTATCAGTTCTGCTTGGTCCGCCGTGAGTATTGGTATCTTGCGTACCACCATAAATATTGTAAAAAGGTGCCGCATCATCAACAGCTACTTTATAGTATTGGGCTATTGGGAAGTTGTTGATAAAACGCCAGTTTTCCTCTCCGTCATAAGACTCATAGATCCCTCCATCTGTACCAATCAGTACATAGTTGGGATCGGATTTTTTCCACACAATTGCGTGATTATCGGAATGTTTGTGCTCCTCATTCATGATTCTAAAGGTCTTACCGCCATCTTCAGACACTTTGATCCTGACATCCATCAGATATAGTTTATCAAACTCATGTGGGGATGCATACAATTCCTGGTAGTAGTGAGGTCCTGTAGCTCCTGAAACCGTATTGGACATTTTTTGCCAGCTGGCTCCTCTATTTGTAGACTTGAAAACACCACCAGTCCTTCTATCCAGCTCAATAGCCGCATAGAGGATATCTGGCTTTTGCGGAGAAATCGCAAGGCCAATTTTACCCATATTGGAGGTAGGGAGTCCCTGCGTTAGTTTTTCCCATGAATCACCACCATCTGTACTTTTGTAAAGTCCGGTACCCGGGCCTCCCCCCATGTAGGCCGCCACTGTTCTATGCCTTTGCCAGGTAGCTGCATAGATCAGATCAGGGTTTCTGGGGTCTACCACGATATCGGTTACTCCTACCCATTCGTTATCACCTAAAGTTTTCTTCCAGGTATTGCCGCCATCGACAGATTTGTAAAAACCTCTTTCGCCACCTTTACTCCAAAGGGGTCCCTGTACAGCAACCCAAATGACATTGGAGTTATCAGGATGCACAATAATTTTAGAGATGTGCTCGGACCTGGGAAGTCCCATATTCTTCCAAGTAACGCCATCGTCTTCACTTTTATAGATACCATCACCGAAACTGACGTGCCTGCCGCCTACATTCTCACCAGTACCCAACCAGATTACGTGTGGGTTTCCCGGGTCGATCGTAATGCAACCAGTGGAATATACCGCCTGGTTATCAAACAGTGGTTTCCAGGTAGTTCCTGCATTTTCTGTTTTCCAGACGCCACCGGAACCTACTGCCACGTACCATACATTTTCATTTTCAGGATGCATCGCGATGTCTGCGATTCTTCCTCCCATAAAAGCAGGTCCTATTGAACGGAATTTAATATCGGAGAAAGTACTTTCGCTCATCAGTTGTTCGCTGCTGGATGCGGTACTGCTATTGTTTGAACTCTTTGACTTTCTTCTCTGCGCTGAGCCTGGAATTGCTGTTGCAACTATTAAAATGACCAGAAGCAGGTAATAATTAATTTGTTTCATTATTGTCTAGGTTTATGCAATGAATTGCACTGATTGTAAAATCAAATTAAAACGGAAAATAGAGTTTACCATTTGATATTTGACAAGCGGTAACAATTCCATTGAAATTGATGAAGTTGATAAAGCTAAATTCCAGAAGTCGACTCAGAAAAAAAGCCGACATCTCTATCAGATATCGGCTTTTCATTTAATGCCTGGCGCGAACTAGAAACAGTTTACCGAGGTATCACATACTCTTTGATCTCCTGACGGTCTGCAGGAAAACGGTGTAGTCTGGCAATTATTCGACCCACATTGATTGGTTGGATTTTGACAGTTTTGTGGGGAAGAATCACATATTCTTTGCTGAACACTTGTATTAACAGATCCTCCTTTGACGGTGTCCACCATTTCTCTGTCCACAGTTGTTACAAAACTTTTGATTTTCAGGTCCTTCAACTTAAGGTTTTTCATGATTATGATTTTAAGGTTTTAAAAAACGCCACACACGGTTAATCAATGAAGATCACAAACTCACGTAGAGGAACAATTAGCGCAACCAGCCCGATCTATCGTGTATTAGCTTATTCTCATTAAAGATAAGACAAATAAATTGTAATAGCCTGAGGCATTCGCTGAATTCTTTCAACAATAAAAAAGTGCTCCACGGATTCATGGAGCACTTCCTGATTGCTTTTAATTGCTAGATTAGCTCTTAAAAGCAGTTAATTGTCGTGTCACAAATAATCTGGAATCCGGAAGGTTGGCAGGTCGCAGGGAAAGTTCCGCAACCATTGGATCCTCCACATCCCTGTGCCGTAGGCTCAGGACAATTCTGAGGTCTTGAATCACAAAGAATCTGGAAACCACTTTGTCCGAATGATGTTCCACCTTTTACAGTGTCTGAGTTATCCTCCTCCATAGAAGTGACAAAACTCTTTACTTTTAGATCGCTTAGATTTAATCTTTTCATGATATGATTTAATTTGGTTAACAATAGCGACAGTTAGTGTAGAACACAGTTCAATTCAACCATTTAGATGGGTTCAATAGCATGTAATCAGTTCTAATCGTCGCGTAATTACTTATAAAAGTAACTTAAATTCATGGAATTTGTTGTTTAATCACGCACAACGTTTTGTGATTATCTCAGTTTTTTTTTTGAAGCAATTATTCACAGTCCATTACTGGAAATCTATTTGACAGCACTAAAAGTTCTCCTGCAATTCTTGTTGAATGCTGACTTTCACTTTGTTGATTTCTCCCTTTACCAACTCATACTTTTTCAATTTATATCTTCTGTTCAACTCAAGCCGCCACAAATAGCTTAAGATCTCCTTTCTGCTATTTTTGGAAAGCCCGCTGGGAAATTCTATGGAGACAAGGCTTCCATCAGCATCATATTGTATGTATGGGCTCATTGCTTGGTTGATTGGTTTGAAATAGTTCAGATAGGATTGCATTTCCTGAACGTCGTTTTCCAATAGCTTGATGATGCTGTAGTAGTGGTCGTACAGTTCCACTATCTGAAACCTAAGTGAATCGTTGGTTACAGTTTTGATACCACTGGATTTTAATGATTCATATCCCGAGCTATTCACAATAGGTGGATAGTCGCGAAAAAGCGTGATATAATGGATCGCCATAGAATCCTGTAAAACTGGTTTGTTATTCAAAAGGTCTCTAAAAACAGAAACGGCTCTGATGCTCATTCGGTGACCTCTCATATTGACGCTGAAATCTGCCAGATCTCGATTAAGTCCGTTACTTATTTCCAGCAGAATCTTTTCTTCGGATTTATTACTTTTCCGATTATCGTTCCAGTTGGACAAAGCAAATGCTGATATAACTGCTATGAATATCGAAAGAAATTCCAGTGCATATTTTTGCCATTTCCTATTCCTAGCCATTATTTAAATTAAGTGATCTCATCAAATGACAAGTTAAATGATATTTTGCAATTTTGCTTTCTAATAGGCTCATTCCGCTTATAGTCTGCTGATGTCTTTGTTCATCATTCTCAATACAATCGCAGATAAAGGGGACTTTCCCAAATTCTACTTTATTTCAAGCTAATCAACACTTTTTTCGTTGATTCCGAGGATATTGACTAATTGCTCCAGTGTATCAACATCACCACCTCCTTGAGGAACATACTCCACGATACTGGACCCTACCAAATTGAAACGATCTACCAAACTCCGTAGAGCTTTTTTTAACTGATCGATAGATACGCCATCAGCGATTGGCAACAACAAATGTGGGAATTCTTTAGGTTCCAGCACATCCAAATCGATGTGAATGTACAGGTTTTGAAATCCTCTGGCTTTGATTTCGTTCACTAAGTCAGTGATGTTCTCCACTTCTGACGGAGTGTACAGCGTAACATCACTATTTTCTATTAATTCCTTCTCGGGCGTATCGATATCTCTGCCTCCTAATACAAAAACCTGATTCGGCTTTAATTTAGAAAACAACTGATCAACTACTTTTTCATCAGATTCGCCCAGTAATGTTCTCAGTGGCATTCCATGGAAATGTTTACTTGGTGACGACTCGGGGGTGTTTAAGTCACCGTGAGCATCAAACCATAGAACTGCCAAGTCACCATTGTAACGATTGTTGAGATAAGAGACTGGTCCAATTTCAGAAGCACATGTACCTCCAATTAAAAAAGTTGAGTCTGGCTTTTGTTTTTCCAATATAGCTCTTGATGCTGACAGATTTCTCAGGTTCGCATGGTAACCAATGATGTTGTTTTTCTGCAGCAGCTCTTCACTTTCCGGTATTTCAATTGACTCAAATTTTAAGTTTGAAAAATGATCTTTGGCTGCTGTGGCACCCTTTTGTACAATGTTATTCTCGGCATATCCCTGCCACTCGGGAAAAAATAGATTTAGGTGTTTCATTTAAAATAGGGTTCAGAATTTTACGGAACGAAGATATTGGGTTTTAGTTATATTCTAAATGCTGAAGCCTGATAATGACCAACAGTGACTTTTAGTCGACGATACTGCAGTGGGTGAAATATTTGCGCTCACTACCCTTCCGCAAACCGGGATTATCAATTTCACTTCTAAAGGAAAGGCTTTACAATTTCAGATGAGCGATCAAAAGACAGGGGATTTGTGCCTTTAAATCTGCGAGAGCAAACCACAGGACAATAAGTGAATCCCGCAATATTGAGCTTGTAGACCGAAACTTTATGTAAAGGTTTACACAACTGTCAATACAAACTAATTTAACCAGGGATGTTTCCTGCAACAAGGATTTGCATCAGATTGTAAAAAACTAGACATAATCAGTTAGGCTTTGATTGATGATTCTTCCCAGACGGATGAAAGAAGCAAGATTTACCAATTATAAAACTGCTTCCTATATCGAATTAAAATCTAATGACTCGCTTTACTTATGCCGGGTATGACCTGCTCACCAATTAGTTTAATGGAATTCATCAATTGCTCATGAGTGAGCAATGGGTTATCCATCTGAAAAGTAAAACGATCAATTCCTCCCAGGGCCTCTGCATGTCTCAGGATTTTCTTAATCACATGTGCCGGATCTCCTACCACCAGCGCACCCGACTCATCCGACTGGAAATCAAAGCCTTCTCTGGTTACCGGAGGCCAACCTCTTTCTTTGCCAACCTCGTTGAACATCTTTTGATATCCGGGAAAATACGTATTCAGTGCTTCTTCCTGATCATTACCCACAAAACCCAATGAGTGCAATGAAACCTTCATATTTTCCCTGGGGTGACCAGCATCTAAAAATGCATCTCTGTACAAGTCTACTAGCGGTCGAAATCGATCTGTCTGACCTCCTATGACAGCTACAACCAATGGCAGCCCCTGTTGACCAGCCTTCACAAAAGACGCAGGGCTTCCACCAACGCCCCGATAAATGGGCAACTTCGTTTGCAAAGGTCTTGGATATACAGGTTGATTGATCAACGGCGTTCTGAATTTACCATTCCAGCTAACAAATTCATTGTCTCTGATTTTCAGGAGCAGGTCCAGTTTTTCTTCAAACAGGTCTCCATAATCATTCAGATCAAAACCAAAAAGTGGAAAAGAATCTGTAAAAGACCCTCGACCTACTACAATTTCTGCCCGACCGCCTGAAATCAAATCGAGGGTAGCAAAATTTTGAAAGACACGTACGGGATCAGCAGAGCTAAGCACCGTTACCGCACTACCTAATCGAATTTGCTTTGTCCTCGCTGCTGCGGCTGCAAGAATAACGGTGTTGGCGGAATCGAGAAAGTCTCTTCTGTAATGCTCCCCTATAGCAAAAGAATGAAGCCCCATCTCATCAGCATAAACCATCCTGGCCAACAGTTGATTCATATCCTGTTCCGGATTGGAAAACTCATTCGTGTTTTGATCAATTGTTGCTGCCGCAAAGCTATCTATCCCGATTTTTATCATGTCATTTTTTTAAGTTATCCGAATCAGCACTTTTATAATTGCTATCTGGTCTAAGAAGTAATGTAAAGCTCATTAAAATTTAACTGAAAAAGTAGGCGCTACATAAAATGTGTTTTCAGCATCTCCGGTAGCCTCAATAAAATCACCAGCAAAGAAAATTGAGCTTCTTAAGTCAAAAGCCATATGGCGATTAATCTCCCAGTTAATCTGTATTCCCAACACATCACCAATGTGTCTATCAATAACACTACCTGATTCTCTTAACAAAAATCGGGGTGGACTGTAAAGGCCATCCGAGCTTGTCGTCCTGTAAAACAGGGCATAATCCATATAAACAGACAATTTCTCCGATGGATAAAAAGTCAGGTTAGGATGAAATCCTGTGAGATTAGCAGGCGTATTAACTGCCGCCAGACTGTAAATAGCCGGATTCACGAACATGGGATTGAAAGTCTGTATTTTACCATCTCCAACTGCTCTGTCCCCCGACGAAAAGTCGAGACGTAAACCAATCTTAGGTTTCCAACCCGATTCTGATAGATAGTAGCCCCAGTCTGTTTCAAAGTTGTAAGCAGAAATATCACTATCTCCCAGAGTTCCAAATTGATAGATCAACTCCGTATTGAAACTAAATCTACCAGCTTTTCCGTAAGATCGCACACCAACCGAATGCCTGGTTTCCTCCCCAATTACATCATTGAACCTTGCAGTATTTACCTTGAAACCAAAGTAGTAAAAGTCTAGCTTACCGATTCCATTTACAAGGTTATCCTGCATATATGCACCCCATATAACAGGGTTTTGCGCATCCTCATCAAAAAAACGGGAAGTATTATCAAACGAATCAAAACCATAGGTTAACTCTTTCCCGTAAATCAGGTTCAATGATCCTTTTGGTTTTCGGTATGATAAATTTACCAGGTCAAAAGAGCGTCTCATATTAGGTCCCTCTCTGATACCAATCAGTCTGGAAGCACCATAACCAATTTCCTGTCTGCCAAGCCTGAGCGTCATAGAAGCCGACGGTTTGTCTACAAGCAAAACCTCTAAAAACCCCTGATGCAAGTCAATCTGATCCGATTCCAGCACTCGCTGCTCCTCCGATGTAAATCCATGATAAAGCTCAGCAAACAAGCGAATACGCTGCTTTATCTTCAATGAAGCATGAAAGTCAACCCTTTGAGAGTAAAAATGATCGTCTTCGGGACTATACAGCTCATTGGTAAATGATTCCAGCCGAACCCGATATTCTCCACCTAGTGTCAGCAGGACATCCTCGTCTTTATTAAGGGAAATGAGCTTGAGTGACGGAAAGAATATCGATTCTGAAAGTGAGTCGCTCTCCATTAAAAAGAGGTAGTTTTCTTCTGCTCTTAGTAGCTTAATAGACGGAACACCTTCTTCTGCAGTTTGTCCATAAAGAGAGATTACATTCAGCAGCCATGCAATCAGAATACAAATACAATTCTTAATCAACTGCCTGATCTTTTGTCCTGAAGTGCGCGACAAAACTCGTAATGATAGCGGCACTGGAGACGATTGTCATAAATGTTCCGGGCATGAAGTTGACATATCCTCCAATATCCATGAAAAGGAAATAACCCAAATCCGCCAGTCCGCCACAAATTGCAGCCAGAAAAATTGCATGTTTATTACCTTTCCATATATAAAAAGCACTGATAAACGTTACCAGACCAATCCAAAGAAGATTAAAACCATGTTGTCCAATAACTGCTCCTGCAGCCGGAGGATAATTTGCCGCTAATGTAGCAGGATCTATCTTATCAGCGATTCCCGCCACAGCACCCTGAATGTCTCCTGAAAGAATGAAGTAATCGGTCATGATACCAGCGAAGATGTGTACAAGACCCCAAATAATCCATAGAACTGCAGAAATTTTAAAAAGTGATTTCATATCAATAAGTAATATTTATTGTTGATTTATAAAAGCCTGAAATTTGTTTAACTCAATGTTAAATCTTGCTTTGAACTCTTCATTGACAATGCTGTTCTCTTTAAAATAATGATTGAAAGAGGGCAGGTGAAAAGCTCCGATGATATTTGCACCGAAGAAAGGAAAAAGGTGTTTGGAAACCTGCATCACATTGCTTTCTTGTCTTTGTGATGGAGAAGTTCCCAGCAACAGCATGGGTTTGTTTTGCCAAATCTGCTGACCATCCACCCTGGACAGCCAATCCCATAAGTTTTTAAAGGCGGAGGTGTGAAGTCCATTATACTCAGCTAGTGAAACAACAATACCATCTGCTGCTTTCACTTCCTCTAAAAAATTAATCGCTGCTGATGGTATGCCGTCGGAAATCTCAAGGTCCACTGAATACAACGGTAACGGAAAATCATTCAAATCCAAATTTCTGACATCAACATCAGATAACTGACTAGCGGCAAACCTGGCAAATTGTCTGTTGATAGATCTCTTGCTGTTACTTGCCCCGAAGGAGATAATTTTCTTTTTCAAATCCCGATTGCTTTTTGGACAAATTTATTATCCTACTACTTGCTTACCATTAACCTAGATTAAGAAATCGGGCTCTTGCATTATTTTTTTAATCGCTGACCTCTCACTTTACTGAGCGCCTCGGGGGTAATGCCCAAGTAAGCGGCAATCATCTTCTGCGGAACTCTTTGTATCAGATTGGGATAGGTGTTTTCAAAATGCTCATAACGTTCCAAAGCGGTAACACTCATCATCATCATGATTCTCCGTTGCAATACCAGCAGCCTCTTGGCAAGTGCAGCGAATCCTTTAGGCGTACCATCTCTTTTCGCATCTTTTTCCCTTACCAGGAGTTCCGAATCTTCCAATGCCTGAATGACCAGTTCACTGGGTTCATCAACTGATATCGCATCACCTACCACCCAGCCTTCAGGGGCAAACATAAAAACATGTTCTCTACCCTTTTTATCAATCGAATAAGATCTGAGCAGCCCTTTCCGAACCACGTATATTTTTGAATTATATTCCCCTTTTTGTTGGATAATCTTCCCCTTTTTAACTTTCAGGGTACGGGATGTAACTGGTTTTTCTGCCATTTTTGATATTGTTCAATTTGACTGGCTGAAAATTACCGTTTATTTTCAGACTAGCTTCTTAATATACATTAAGAAATGCAATTATGTCAATAGGCAGAAGCGCATAGAGTCTGTGAATAGTGAAACAGCTCTATACCTGAAGACATTCCGAAAGCATTTGAAACCTTTTGAGCAAAGTATCTTTTCTAAAACAAGAAAACGATATAAACAAAAACGCAGGGTATCGATTCTTCATCATTACCCTGCATTTAGTCAAATCTTTCAGGCAGAAAACATCACAATTCTACCTAATTGTTCTAATTACTCGTATCTCAAAGAGTCTACCGGGTTACCGGAAGCAACCTTTAGCACCTTCAGACTAATTGTTGCAATGCTGATCAACAACACAATTGCTAACGGAATGACAGCCATCCACCAACCTAAATCAATTCTGAAATGATAGTTTTCAAGCCACGAGGATAGAAAATACCACGCTGTAGGCACTGCTATCAGATTAGCCACAATGATCAATACAACATATTCCTTCGACAGTAATTTCACTACATGAGCATCGGAAGCGCCCAGCACTTTTCTCACTCCTATTTCTTTTGTCCTTCTGGCGATGGCAAAGGATGAAAGCCCCAACAACCCTAAACTGGCAATGATGATAGCAAGACCGGCGAATATTCCGAAAATCAACCCAAACTGACGATCATTTTTGTAGAGGTTATCAAACTCCTGATCTAGAAAAGAGTAATCGAATGTGGCATATGGGAAAATTTCAGCCCACTTATCACTGATTAGCTGTACGCCATCCTTCACCTGATCGAGCTGCTGCTCTTTTGGTAAATCTTCGTTGACGTTCAGTTTTACAGAGAAATAGCTTGACCATACACTAGGCATATAAATAATTGCTTCGTACTTGTTTTTCAATGAACCCTGATTATGGTTTCCTACTACGCCCCTGATAATTAAGTCGGTTCCGTTTATCATACTAGCTGTCAATCTTTGGCCAATTGCCTCCTCCGGAGACGCAAAACCTAGCTGAAGTACAGCTTCTTCATTCACTATTACATTCCCGTTCGCCCATGGGTTATCATTTTCTTCTACCAGTCGACCGGCGATTAGGTCTAAACCGTAAGTTTCTTCATAATTCTTCCCTATAGCAATCAGAGAAATGGAGAATGCATCTTTATCGGACTGAGATTTTCTTTTTATTCTGGAACCCCAACCTAGTTCCTTTCCGGGAACAGTACTGGATGTTGTCATCATTGATACGAGGCTACTACTCTCCAATTCATTTCTAAAAGTGCCAACAGCTTCGAAAAAACTATTACCACTGGAACTGATATCGCTTGGAGGGGACTTTATGACTACCATATTCTGAATATTGATACCCAGATCGGCGCTGGTCATAAAATTGACCTGTTTGTAAACGGTCATGGTTGCAGCAATCAATACAACAGATATCACAAATTGTGTAACTACCAATACCTTCCTAAAACCTACTCCACCGTGATTCAGGGTGATTTTCTTGCTTAAAATGCTTAAAGGGCTAAATCCCATCATAATTGAAGCTGGGTACAGAGCAGATAGCAATGATCCCATTAGTAAGATTGCAGCGACCAATGTCCAGAATTTAAGATCTAATCCAAAACCTACCGGGAAATCCAGATAAGAATTCAATATTGGAAGACTTACCTGCACGATCGTAAATGAAATCAGTGCTGCGATACCATTGATCAACAAGGACTCAATCACAAATTGATAGAGGATGTGTTTCTTATGTGAACCCAATACTTTTCTAATGCCAATTTCTTTCGCTCGCTCAATTGCTTTTACAGTTGATAGATTGATATAGTTGAACCAGGCAATCAGCAAAATAATCACTGCCACCATGATCAAAATATTAACCGTTTTCAGGTTTCCGGTCTTTTTGAAGGAGGAAAACTTAGGATAATGCAACTGTAACTTGGTCAACGGCTGCAATTCAAAATCCATTGCAGCATTTCTTTTCTCAAAATTGCTGGCAAAAACTTTTTCGCTTGCGGCTTTCAGTGGCATGAGTATGTCATCCTGATTAACACCTTCTTTCAGTAAAAGGTAGGTAAAATAGGATCTGGTATTGACCTCTCCGGTATAATTCTTCTCTGATGGAAACGATAACAACACGTTGAATTTGAAGTGAGTATCTTCAGGTAAACTCTTCAGGACACCAACTACTTCATAATCATACGAACCAATGTTACCACTTAAAGAAATCTTTTGTCCGACAGGATCATCTGACTGAAAGTACTTCTGAGCAACTTCTTCAGTAATAATTGCTTTGTCCGGTGCATCGAATTGTTCGTAACCTCCATATATAAAACTAAAATCGAATGATTCAAAAGCGCTTTTATCCACTGTATAGATCAAAGATTCATTATGAGAAGTAATGCCCTTATCAGACTTATAAATCATTGTATTATTCATGTAATCAATATTTCCAAACCTGCTGACAGCCTCCACCTGAGGAATGGATTTTTTGATCTCTTCCGATAGTGAATAATTAACGCGAATGGATTCTGCATTATAATTCCCATCTACATAGTAGTTAAACTCCAACCTGTACAATCTGTCGCTGTTGCTGTGGTACTTATCAAAACTATGCTGAAGAAAAGCATATTGAGAGAGTACCAAACAAGCTGCAATTCCGATCGCTAACCCAATAATGTTGATTGCAGAGAAAGCTTTGTGTTTGATAATATTTCTTATCGATAATTTTAGGTAGTTGAGTATCATATCTATTCTAATTTATAAGGTAATAACCAGTAGTTTACTATGTACCAATTTGATTTCAGTAAATGAGCAATTCTATTCGTATCTAAGTGAAGTAACAGGATTCTTTGATGCTGCTTTGTAGGATTGTCTCCCGACTGTTAGACCTGCAACAATTGAAATAATCAATAAAGATAGCAGGAAGTAAACAGGGCCGATAGTGATCTGATAAGCAAATTCCGATATAAATTCCTGGCCTATCAGGTAAGCAACAGGCGAAGCAATCAGGAAGGCTATCAATAACATCAGCAGGTATTCTTTTAAAAAGATTCTGATGATGGAAGTGGTGGAAGCACCGAATACTTTTCTGATACCAATCATCTTAGCATATCTGGCCGTCATAAAAGATACCAATCCATATAGTCCCATGATGCTGATGATCAAAGCGAGGATCGTAAACACCGTAACAATTCTATACAGTATGTTTTCCAGCTGATAGGCTTCTTTAAATTCGTCTTCCAGCAGGAAGTAATCGAAGTATTCAGTGGGAAAAAACTCTTTGAAAGTATTCTCCAAATCAGCTCTGATCTCCGATAGCTCCTGACCCTGAAGCTTGACAGACAATCCATTGAGGTAAGTAGGTCTGTATGCCAGAATCACAGGGTTCATCTCGCTCTTCAATGAAAACGTATTGAAATCTTCCGTCACACCCACAATGCGTGCATATAAATTGCCATTGAAATCTATTTGCATTCCTATCGCATCTTCTACTGAAACATTCAGTTTTTCCAAAAGTCTTTTGTTAACCAATGTGTGAAAAGTAGAGTCGTTGATCGTTTTAGGTCTGAGGTTTTCCCCTGCCAGCAGTTTAATCTGATAGGTGTCAATAAATCCTTCATCGACAAACTTTACCGAAGCAGACATCCCGTCTTCATAATCATTTTGTGGTAGTTTGAAACTAGAGTTCCAGCCAAAACCTCCTCCAATCGGCGTATCAGCAGTGGATGAGACTCCCTTTACATAGCTTTTGTTCTGCAGCGCATCTCTCAGCAACACCACTTTGTTGTTACTGACGATATTAGAAGTAAGGTTAATGTGTACAATGTCCTGCTTGTTGAATCCAAGATCCATTGTATTCACATATCTGATCTGTCCTGAGATAATGACCGTCACTGTTATCAGTAAGATGGAAAACACAAACTGCGCGGTAATCAATGATTTTCTCAATAGAAAACTACCTGACTTTTTGTTACCTGTTAAAGTGTTTCTAATCGCATCGATCGGGTGATATCCTGCCAGGATCATTGACGGATAAAATCCGGCAAGGAGTGTTACGATCACCATCAAAATCAGGGCAAACACCACCAAACTACCATTGAAGCTTAGTTCATAAGGAATCATGGAGTTCAAATAGCCATTGAGTGAAGAAAGTAACAATTGTGTAATGGTAAATGCCATAAACGTAGCAATGAAGACGATCAAAAAGGTTTCTGTCATGAACTGCAATACCAACTGTGAGCGATGTCCGCCAATCGTTTTTCTGATCCCCACCTCTTTCGATCTTTTTACTGCCTGTGCTGTAGACAAGTTGATAAAATTCAAACAAGCCGTTCCGATCAATAAAATGGCAAGTGCGATCAATCCAATTACCAGCTGACTGGGCACTACATAATGTGTTCCGTTTCCATATAATTCGTTGGTATGAATATCAGTGAGTGGTTGTAATTTGAAAGTATATTTATCTGCATCATCCGGTACATAATTTCTCAAAGTACTAGTAAGTTTATCCGCCAATGCCTCCTGATTGTGGTCGTCCGGGAATTCGAGGTAAACAGAACATGCCCAGGTCATGGTGTTATCCAAACGGAAAATACCGGGATACCTTCTTTTAAAAGTCTCATAAGAAACCAGTACATCAAAAGGAATGCTGCTATTAACCGGAGGGTTTTTCACCACCCCAACCACCACGGCCATTTCATCATCCTTTTGTAGTTGAATAGATTTCCCAATCGGGTTTTCGCTACCAAAATATTTCCTGGCGCTCTTTTCAGTTAAATATACCTTGCCGGGTTCTTTCAGTGCATCCGCTGCAGCACCCTGAATGATTTCAAAATCAAACATGTCGAAAAACAGGTCACTGGCATAGAGGACATAGTCTTCTTTGAAAGCCTGAAAGTTTCCGGCCTCATTCGTAAATGAAACAGTGTTTTGATAGGGTCCCTGGAGTTCAAGTACCTTGTCAAATTCAGGAAGGTTTTGTCTGACCAAGGGAGCTACGCTGTAAGTAACAGTAGAATAATGATTAATACCCCAGTCTGTTTTATAGTCGATGACCACTTTGTAGATGTTGTCCTTTTTTGTATGAAACTGATCAAAAGTCAACTCATGGTGTAAAAGTAAATAAGTAACCAGGCAACAGGCAATACCAATTGCCAACCCGAAAATGTTTGTAAGCGAGTAGGCTGGTCTTAGTCTGAAAATCCTGAATGCTATTGTTAGATAATTCCTGTACATGACTGTTTCATTTTTTTCTTTCCAAAAGGCCAAAGCATATGCCAAAAAAGCAAGTCCTTTATTTTCAATTAGTTATGTTTTTAAAGAATGATCCATTTGTTCCATAATGAAACATTTTTTTGTTTCACATTGAAACGTTGATTAGATTGAAACAGTAAATGGTCAGCGGCATGATAGCTGCCTTGCATTAAAGGTTATCACGAAAGAATTATTATGCAGATTTTGAATCAAAGGATTGGTCAATTTTTATATCTAATTCATAGTTATGAATTCATAATTAATATTAGCTAATAAATTTGACTGTTAAAACATCAAAAATCACATAATAAACAACTAAACGTGATAATGTCTATTTTTTAAGGATGATTTTTTAAGCAGACGTATTCATAGAACTGATCAGTTAGATTTTTTAGTTAACACCGCAGGCGGGACAATAACAAACCATACTCATAATGAAAAAGAAAGCAACAATCCTCATCATCGATGATGACCCTGACGTTTTATACACAGCCAAAGCGATCCTGCGCCGACAATATGGAACAGTCGACACTATTGATAACCCAAAGAAAGTCGCCAAATACCTGGAGAAGCAAACACCTGATGTGATCTTGCTCGATATGAATTTCAAGGTTGGTGCCACCACAGGACAGGAAGGCTTGTTTTGGCTCAGGGAAATTCTGACTCTTCAACCGGAAGCACACGTGGTGATGAACACTGCCTATGGAGATATTTCTCTTGCTGTTGAATGCATGAAGGATGGTGCCATTGACTTTCTTGTTAAACCCTGGGAAAAGGAAAAGCTGATGAGTACGATCGCTGCAGTCTATGAATTGAGCCATTCCAAAAAGCAGGTAGACCGACTGGAAAATACGAAAAAGACCCTATCAGCAGACTTAGGAAGTGGCTATGAGGTAATGATTGGTAATTCAGCTGCCATGCAGCCAGTTTTTGCAGCCATCAAGAAAGTGGCTAAAACAGATGCTTCTGTATTGCTTTTGGGAGAAAACGGTACAGGGAAAGAACTGGTAGCCAGGGCTATACACAAAGAATCGCTAAGGCATCAGAATGCGTTTATCAAAGTAGATCTGGGGGCCATCTCCTCTACCCTTTTCGAATCGGAATTATTTGGTCACAAGAAAGGTGCTTTTACAGATGCCAAAGAAGACCGAGCTGGGAGGTTTGAAATCGCTGACAAAGGATCGATCTTTCTGGATGAAATTGGTAACCTCGACATAGGTCTGCAGATGAAACTGTTAACTGTATTACAAAACAGAGAAGTATACCGAGTAGGTGCAACAAAGGCCATACCTGTTGACATAAGGCTCATCAGCGCGACCAACAGCCCGATTGAGGAGTTGGCAGAAAGTGGTGATTTCCGGAAAGATTTGCTTTATAGAATCAACACCGTAACGCTATCCATCCCTCCTCTTCGCGAGCGACCGGAGGATGTAGAGCCTTTGCTTTTACACTTCCTTGAAATCTTCAATAAAAAATATAATAAGGGAAAGCTGAGTTACTCCCAAAAAGCATTGGCACAGCTACAAAGCTACCACTGGCCGGGCAATGTGCGAGAGCTACAAAATGCTGTGGAGCGTGCAGTAATCATGGCTGACGGCAACACGCTGGAAAGCAGCGATTTCCTAATTAATGCTAGGCCAGCACCCGTACAGACTCAAAATGCGCAAACTGTGGAAGAAGCTGAAAAAGCAGCTATTCAAAAAGCATTGTCAGAGTGTGGTGGCAACCAAAGTGAGGCAGCAGTCAAACTCGGCATTGGCAGAACCACGTTGTACAGGAAGATTAAGAAGTATGGGTTGTGATTCGTCAGATGGAGATCATCATTCCATTTACACTATGCCATTTTTGGTGTTTTCACTAAAGGAATAACTGCAGAATTTGCTCGGGATGACGTTCCTTTTGTTGCAGCGCAATGCAATGCATTGCGCTGCTATCAATCAATCCTTATGCCTTATTTGGTGTTTTCACCAAAAGAACAGTGACATTTCCCAATATTCATGTTGTAGAATAAAGACCAACATGGGCAAGTTGAGTTATATGATACGTTGCACTTATTTTACTGCCTTTCTAAAATCAGGTTCAGTGCTTTTTCCATCTCTAGGTCCTTTCCATTTAGCAGGTCATCTATTGTATACTCAATCTCATAGTCTGGAAGTACCCCTCTTCCAATTGGATGTTTTTGGTACATGTATCCTAAATGAATATTAGGCGAAATACGCACCATGATTTTGCTATTTGGTAACTGAACCGCAATTGTAATACCACCAGTAGGGCCTTCAAATGTTCCCCCACTTTCTTCACCAATGAAAATGGCATTTGTTGTTTTCTTAATATCTGAAATCAAATCTGCAGCACTTGAAAAACTTCCGCCATTCATTAAGACATATATTTGTCCGTCGAAAACAACCTTTTTTGGAGGCTGCAATTGAAGGTTTTTGCTGTATTTATAATTGTTGACCCATAGGTTTCCAGTCAATTTCCTCATATACTCATCATCGTTGTTAAAAAGCAGTTGGGAAGTATCTCTTTCTAAAATGATCTGTTTGAGTGGTCGAAAATCGATGTTACTTTGATAGATGTTTTCATAAAGCTTAAATGGTTGGTCATATAAGTAAGACATTAACTCCATTTGTTGATGTTCACTACCACCTTCGTTATTTCGAAGGTCAATGATCAGGTTTTCAATATCCCTTTCTTTCAGTTTCTTGAATGATTTACTCAATAGAAAATCGTAGTTGGGATCAATTTTGTCATCGTAAAATGAGCGAGAGATGGTTAACAAAGCGTAGTTCTTGTCTTCAACTATTTCAATTTGTGGTGAAGGACGTTTGAACCACACATCTTGATCCATACCATACCTTTCAAGTAATTTCTTTTTCCTTTCATCCGCTGAAATACCTTTTTTGGTTATTCTCTTAATCCGCGACGTTTCGTTTTCTGCATACTCAATTTCGAAAGTTGAGCTCCTATCAACATGAATATGATAGTAGAGGTCAAACCCTTGAAAAGCGGAAAAGTAATAACGCTCAATCAATCTTCTTTTTCGGGTTTCTATATAGCCATCAGTGGCAATTCCGGGAAGCATTAAATTGTAAATATCGGCTATGGGTTTTCCGTTAACAGATATGAGTTTAGAGCCGTTTTCAATAATACTTTTATCACTGCTGCAGTCGTTGAAAATGTAGAAATCATCTCCCACCAATTTGACATAAAATGGCATCACCTTTTTATCACGCACCTCATTCCGTAATTCAGACTGTGGAATGGTATACAAGTGTCCACAGTTGACGCTTGCATTCAATTTACTTACAAGGCTTAGAAAGTCGAGTCCTGAAATATCGTTTTTAACAGCATTTAATAGGCTGTCAAACCTTTGATCAACAGTTTTTTTGTCATCATATTTGTAAAGCCTGGGGTGTACATATTCTAATGAATATCTCAACCACTTCAGGTCTTCCTGAGCCTCTGCTTTCGTTAATGTAACAGGAGATTGCCCTGAAACGCCTGCAATCGTTGCGAAGAATATGATCAAAAGTACTAAGAGATTTTTCATTTACGTGTAGGTAGTTAAATATAAAGTCTAGTTATCATCCGTCAGATGGACTTTTCAAAATTGTATAAATGTATCTGATTCCTCCTTCGCAAATAGCTCTGCTAGCTTATGGGAGGAAATGTCAATTACACCTCTTTTCATTTAAACATCTCTTTCAAAACTTCAATTCCGGATTTCTGCAAAATGCTACTTCCCGATGTTCAACCTTTTGTTGCTATTTTTTCCAGGTATCTGAATTTGGATTGTTTAGCGACATGTTAACGCTAGAGTTTCCAGCAATTACTACATACTTATAACTGACCCCATCTAAAGTTATCTTGTTAGCATCAAAAAAGATCTTATAATGTGTATGTAGTCATAAATCTAACAGGTTTTTGAGCAACTTTAAATGGTTTGCGCATACATGTTTACAGACTTCAACTATTTCATGAAATGATGACATAAATTTCGGTGAATTGAGAATAATAAATTAAGCGCCTCTTTAAAGGTACGTGCCGCTTTGGGTGTTTTCACCTAAAGCAAAGCAATAGTATTCCAGCATTCATGTTGGTGAACAAACACCAACATGGGCAAGAGGGGATAACGGATCAGATAAATAATCATTTAACCTGGCAATAGGGTCAATCTTCATTTCTCAATTCTATATAACGATGCTGCTAAATTGCGTTTTAATGCAGTTCAGGTGGTATCGCAGGTAATTTTATTTCCTTTTTTTTAATTTCAATCGGATACTTTTTTCCGTTTATATAAGACCAGCCAACTAATGAAACCCGTTTATCATTTAACTTCGTTCTTGTTTGACAGTTGCGGCATTAAGAATTGATAGTGCATCATTGTTTGCCTTTTCTATTATCTCGTCAATTTCATCTTCAAATCGAGACAAGTATACAATAGCTGACTTTAGTTGAAAAAAATTAAATTTAGATTTATCAAAATCAAGTTTTACAAACTTTGCTTCAATAATTTCTTTATCATATTTTCTTTCCTCTATAAGGTCAAAGTAAAGCCTTTTCAAATCTCTTTTCATAATTACCTACAACATTAAATAACAACCATGTCTATTTATTTACCTTTCAACAGTACCAAACCTTAACGGAAGCCACCCTAACATGGTTAGGATATTAAAGCTAGCCGATTTTTGATTAAGTAAGAACCTTTTGTGGCAACATGAATTGATATTCCAATTGTTTCAATGACAAATAAAGAGATTGCCTCAAGGCCATGTGATGCTTTTAGCGTTTTCACCAAAGTTCTTCCATATCATATTAAAACATATTGGTGAAGAAACCCCAATATGGGCCGAATACCCTGTATTAATAATGCGGAAGATTCCTTCGTCGACTAAATGATTTTACTAAATGAATGGACCTTCCTGGTCTCCTCTGAATGACGTGGCTTAACAAGCTTCCTTGAAAATTGAAATAAGAATACCCGTGCCGCTTTTGGTGTTTTCACCTAAAGTACAGCAATAGTGTTCCAATACTCATGTTGGTTACTAAACATCAACATGGGCAGAACATCAGTCTTTTGTCTTTTGTCTTTTGTCTTTTGTCTAAAATCCACTATCTATCATCAAAGCCCCAACATCTAATTTTTTTAAAAAAAAATCACTTTTATCGGTTTACCTTTTCAAATTTTAGCTACATATATATAAAGGCCATTTATTTTAATTAATTATTTATCAAATTTAAAAACCATTTCAGTTATGAATTATAAGGTGATTAGAAGAGGAACACCGGGTGTTCCGGGAGGAGGAGATCAGAAGTTTTATGCATCTCCCGTTTATAATGGTGAGACCACCATCAAAGAGATCGGAAACAGACTTTCCGCTCAAAGTGCCATCACAAAAGCAGATGCGATAGCAGTTGTCACGGGTATAATAGACCTGATAGCCGCAGATTTGAAAGATGGTAAAATTGTTCGTCTGGGTGACCTGGGCAGTTTCAAAATTTCTCTGAGTAGCAACGGAGAAGATACTGTTGAGCAGGTGACCAGTAAGAGCATCAAAAGCAGCAAGGTGCTGTTCCGTCCGGCTAAAGAGTTTCAGGATAGCCTGACGGGTCTTACTTTCACGAAAGTAAGAGATATTTCTGCTAATCCTGAGGAACCTGTGATTAGTTAACAATTAGTAAATAACTAATTTTACATTTAGATAAACCCTTATCGACGGCCTTCGGTAAGGGTTTTTTCATGCCTTTTCATTATTTTTTCGCCTAAAAAACAACATTTCTATGCTGCAACGAAAAAAATTTCCTAGTGTTCCATTGATTGTTGCCTAGTGTTCCGTTCTTCATTGGCTAGTTAGGCATTGATAATTGCTTCCTGTCTCACGATTTACCGGACAACCAAGAACTCATCTACTTATAATTATAAGTTATTTAATCACAAGCTTCCAAAAAATTTCTGATGCCTTAAGGGGTAATCAATGAGATGTTATAGTGAAGGGTTTTGAAGGTATCAAAATTCATGATTCCACTTTTCATAGCTCTCAAAAAGTCCTTTTAAATCATCTTGAAACAAGTTGGAAACGAAACACCGACATGGGCGGATTATCTGCTATCGATGCGGAAGATTCCTTCATCGACCAACTGACTTTATTTTAAATGAATGGACCTTCCTGGTCTCCTCTGAATGACGTGGCTTAAAGGGCTTCCTTGAAAATTGAAATAAGAATACCCGTGCTGCTTTTGGTGTTTTCACCTAAAGCAAAACAATAGTATTCCAATATTCATGTCGCTGACTAAATAATGACATGGTCGGATTAGGCGGATTATCTGCTATCGATGCGAAAGATTCCTTCGCAAATAGATCATTTTCACTGTAAGAATGATTGTAGAATTTGCTCAGAATGATGCCAAAGTATCAGCTACTGAAATCCTTCTAGTTTCTCAAAAACCATCACCTTGTACATCGCACTAACCGGCACCTCAACACCATCAACCAGCAAATGTGTTCTGGTTGCTTTTGTCACTCTTTCCAGATTAACGATGTATGATTTGTGTGTGCGCTGGAAGTTATCTGTCAACAGTGTAGTGATGTTAATGAGTGTTTCGGAAATCAAATACATCCTCGTATCAGTGAAGATTTTCAGATAATTACCAAAACTTTGAATATACTGAATAGAGCCAAAAGGGATGTTTACCGGTAAGCCATCGTGTTTGATCTGAAGTTCCTTGCTACTGCTGGTCTGTTCAGGCCTTGTCACTATAGAGGCAGAAACCTTATTGATAGCCTTTAGAAAGCGCTCAATTTTCACAGGTTTCAGCAAATAGTCAGCAACATCATAGTTGTAACTTTCCACTGCATATTCTGAATAGGCGGTCGTTAAAATTACGTTAGGAGGATCTACCAATGAACGTAAGATTTCCATACCGTTCAGTTCAGGCATTTCAATATCCAAAAAGATGAGATCCACTGTATTGACTCTGATGAAATTGATGAATTCCAAGGGGTTGCCAGTACTCAATACAATTTCCAGATTATCAATCTTGGCACAATAATCTTCCAGTATTTTACGTGCCAGTATTTCATCATCAATGATACAGATCCTCATCATTTCTTTTATCTTTTATATTGCTGCACTGATAAATCAATTGACAAACGGACGAGATAGGTTTTTTCGTTTTCCTCTATTTCCAATGTATGATTATTAGGGTAGAGCAAATTCAATCGCCTTTTCACATTTCCGAGCCCAAGTCCTTTCCTTTTTAACTGAGGAGCTACTGTTGGTTTTGTATTGACAATAGCAAAGTGTAGCATCCGATCTCTGATGACTGCCGTCACATCAATTTTACTCTGTTCATTGGTACTTTGCGCACCATGCTTAATAGCATTTTCAACAAATGGTATCAGTAACATAGGTGCAATGTTAAGATTAGACACCTCTCCTTCCAATTGAAAATCTACAGCACAGCGGGAGCTGAGCCTTTTCTCTTCCAGCAACAAATAGTTCTCAATGAATTCAATTTCTTCTTTCAGCAATACAGAGTCTTTTTTAGCGCTTTCCAGTTGATACCTCAATAGCTCTGACAGTTGCATGACCAGGTCCGGAGTTTCCGGTGATTGTTGTCGGGAAAGCGAATAGATACTGTTTAGCGAATTGAAAAGAAAGTGTGGATTTACCTGTTCTTTCAAATAGGTTAGTTCCATTTCCTTTTGCAACTGCTCCTTCTCTGCACGCTCTCTTTGAAAGATGATATTTCTACGCAAAAAGTAAGCAGCCATACCAGATCCGGTGGCATACATGAAGAAGAAAAAATATTTAGTAACAGTGTACCAATCAACCTCATTCTTGTATCCTTTAATGACTGATATCAACAAAATGATACCAAAAATGGACATGACATATAGTACATACCTTTTCTTGTCCAGCAGGAAGGGAATTAAAACAAAATGATTGATCCATATGATGATCATGATGTTTATAGCATAGCCATATGCCCACATAAAGTAGTCATAATTAGAATCAAACCCATCTTTGTTGAGCCACCCACTTAGTAATTCAAGGACAAGCACCAGCACAAAGGCACCTATATTGATTATGAGTGTATTCCTCCAGGACTTTTTAAGCATAAACCATTTATTAGAGACCCTCAAAATTAACACCTACAATGACATTGAAGCGCTATTTCTTTACAAAAGCAGTATATCAATGATGAAATGAGTTGATCATCTAATTGCATTGTTGATCCTCTTTAAAGTTTTAAGGATAGAATATCCCATATGTTTATCACTCAATTAAAAACAAAAAACTTATGATCAACAAAACAGGACTACTTTTAATAGCATTTCTCTTACTTGCAAAGATCAGCATTGCCAGGCAACCTGATCAAAAAGCTCCGGAAGCCAGCAATGAAGAGAAAGAGCTTTCTTTTGGGAAACTTCCCAACCTGAAAGCAGCATTCATCGATACTACTCCAGCTAACAGAAACGATGGTATTTCAGTTGGCAATCTATCGGCAAGTGCTAACAAAGAAATGATTCTGGAACTGGCAAAAGAAATAGCAGATAATCAACATGGTGTATACGATGGTTTGCTTATTTTGCATCGTAACAAATTGGTTTTCGAGTCCTATTACAACAGAGGACGGGTTGATTTGCCTCACTTTCAGGCTTCAGCCACAAAAGCCTATACCAGCTTAGTACTGGGCCGTGCCATGCAATTGGGTTACCTCACCATGGATGATCTCAACAAACCGGTAATTAGTTTCCTCAAAGAACTGGATCCTTCAAAATTTGTTGAAGGTGCTGATGAAATCACACTTCACAAAGCCCTGACAATGCGTGGTGGTTTGAATATCAGCAAAGAAGACAAAGAAAAGTTTAAAAATAATCCTGATATGCTCAAAGGTCAGGGATTGGTGCAATCCTTACTGGAACACAGCGAGCCTATCACCAAATTGTCGCAGGTGTATTATTATGGCAACTACAATCCGAGATTAACTATGCAGGTCATTAACGCTGTAGTACCCGGTACTGCTCAGGACTTCATAAAAACAGAATTGCTAGACAAACTGGGTATCACTAATTACGTATGGAATGACGAAGTGAGCGGCCTTCCGGAAGCTGGCTGGAATGTAACCATGACTGCCCGTGATATGGCCAAACTAGGCATGCTGGCACTCAACAATGGCAAATGGAATGGTGAACAGCTAATCCCAGAAGCCTACGTTACAAAAGCAATTCACAGAATTGTCAGGCACAGTTATGATGATAATTTCGATGATGATGGACGTGTCACTAATACAGGTTACGGCTATTACTGGTGGGTGTCAGACCTGGAATCTCATGGCAAAAAGTACTTCAGTACGTCAGCCATCGGAGGTGGTGGCCAATACGTATCTTTGATAAAAGAGCTCGACCTGATCATTGTAGCTACTGCACATGACAGGCGATACCAGACACTGAATATGACAGCAGACAGAATTATACCTGCGTTCATCAACAAGGACTAAATAAACTATGAGAAAGATCACATTTATACTGGCAATTGGTATCGTATTTCTTATCCATGCCTGTAATTCTAAAAAACAGCAACCGGGAGAAGGCAGTTCATCTTCGACTGAGAGCAACTACTTTGGTTTAAAGGCACCTGGAATGGAAGCAGAACCACTCGTTTCTGATTCATTTATGATGGAGGGCTGGAAACTTGGTGGGATCCACTCAACTGGCATGGATGAATTTTATCTCATATCGACTAAAGATGTTCCATTTCGTCCTTTGGTGGTTAGTTTCCACAAGGAAAACCGGGTTTGGAAAAAGTATGACTTTCACCCAAATGGCAGTGACATCATGTATGCTAAAGATCAATACATTGAACGGACGCCAACAGGATGGTCGGCTTTAAAAAGCCTTGGGGCTCCATTCGATACTATACGGATTATGCGATTAACAGCTTCCTCCTCAGGAACTCTGGTATTTGATGAGGTCGGTAGAAATGGAGATGGAATTCTGCGCTATTCCCGCCTGGTCAATGGCAAACGTGAAGCACCACAACCACTGGGCAAAGAAATCAATACAGGCAAATGGACTGCTCACCCTTTCATTGCCAGGGATGAATCTTACATCATCTGGGACAGTGAAAGGCCGGGTGGATATGGTGACAGCGACATGTATATCAGCTTTAAACAGGAGGATGGTTCATGGGGACCAGCCATCAACTTTGGTGATCAAATCAATACGGAAGAAGAAGATGGCGGTGGCTATGTGACCCCTGATGGTAAATTTCTTTCATTTTGCCCTCGTTGTGAACCACCTTATCGCCGGAAATGGGTCGATGCAAAAATCATTGAAGATTTAAGAAATAAACAAGCAGATTAATACAGGCAGATGAAAAGTATATTTAGCTATATCATATTGACAGGATTCATTTTTATATGTGGTTGCACTGCAAATGAACAGGCATTGCTAAATTCCGTATTCCCAAAATTGGAGGAGCGTTATCTTGGTCAAAAGCCTCCAGGACTGATACCGGAAAAGATCGCACCGGGTATTGTTTCTACAGAGAATTTCGTTGAAGCTCACTATCAATACACACCTGACATGAAGGAGTTTTATTTCAGCAGAAGAGGTGGTCATTATAAAAAGACTACCATGTATGTGATGCAATTTCAGGAGGGCCAATGGAGTAATCCAACGGAACTGACCAATGATCCAGGACAATACAGACGAAAGGTTAGCCCTGAAAAAGCAGATCAATGGAAAGTGTTAAAAGAAGCGCCATTTGCTGATATTCCTATCAGAGAATTCTCAGTATCATCCAAAGGAACCTATTATTTCTACACACTCAATACCAAAGGGGAAGGATATATTGGCTATTCAGGTCTTGTTGATGGTAAATATAACAAACCTCAGAAACTGCCTAATGGAATCAATAAAGGTATCTGGATCGCACACCCTTTTGTTGCACCAGATGAATCATACCTGATGTGGGATGCTGAGACACCTGGCAAATATGGTGCTGATCTGTACATTAGTTTTCGGCAGCCCGACGGTACTTGGGGCGATGGCATCAGTATGGGAGATCAAATTAATACGACTAGTTACGAGCAAGGCATCAGCCTGACTCCTGATGGTAAATACCTCTTATTTTGGAGAGGAGATGAAAAGAAAAAAGCTGATGGAAGCACCTATTGGGTAGGCAGCCCCTATTGGGTAGATGCAAAGATTATAGAAACGCTAAGGCCGGAATAATAAACTTAATGAACAGTAAACGAGCGATTGGCTAATATGAATGAAAACACTACTTGTAAATGAGCAGTGTTTTCGTTCTACAATTTGTTTTTTACTAAACAAGAACTAATTTTTTACTTGATAACCTGCACATAGCCTCGATATTCGTTGTTGTAGAACCGATTATTCAAATAATAGTAATAGGTGCCTCCTACCACATTTTGAGCGTTCCAGCTGTTGTCATAGTCATCGGATTTAAAAATTACTATTCCATTTCGATCTAATACGATCAGTTGCGTTTTAGGTAGTATATTAACTATTTCAAATGTTTCGTTCTTATCATCACCATTCGGAGTAAACACGTTAGGAATCATAATTTTTGCACATTCATCCTTTACATCCAATTATGCCTCATTACTACAACCAAACTGGTCTAGTACGAATACTGAAATTTGAGAGGCTTCCGAAACCACTAATTCATCAGTAATTTGATCCTCTGAAAGAAAGTACTGATTTTGCGGGTCAAGGTCTGAAACCCTGAATGGTTCCAGTTCACCAAAACAATGGACGGTATCCTTGTCAATTGGTAGTCCGGGAATTGATCTTTCAAATATTGACAAAGTATCCTTAATAGTACACCCGTCCGGTCCTACAACATCTATGATCAACTCTGTTTCTTCATTGAAGCTCAATCCTTCCTGATAGGCTACACCGTTAACCTGCAAAATACTGTTACGATCCGTAGATAAGTTAAGAGTTACACTTTCTCCGGTACAGAAGTAATCTTGACCATTCAAATTGTAAATTGGATTTGGTGCTAATTCAAATAAAAGAGTATCTGATAACTCCTCACAAAAATCATTATTCACTTTAGCAAGATATTTCCCTTGCTGATTTGTGTAAAACTGACTTAAGTTTTGCAAACTATCGATAGCTGTTCCGTCTAAATACCAGGTAATCTCACCGCTTTCATAATTGCTGAACTCAATCAACCCGTATTCTGATTCACAGACTACATCATCCAGATTTTCAATTATCGGCTTATTGAGCGCATTAAATGCAACGTAGGTTTGAGGGCTTGTTGCCTGAAACTGATTACAGTTAATAATATCAGCATAGTAATTTCCTGATTCATTGATGATTACAAATGTAGTGTCGGATGTCAGTCTTTCACCATCTCTAAACCACACAACAGAATTCCCTGATTCAGTGGTAAGAAACAGCGTATCGGCGATTAGGCAGGTACTAAGGGAGTCGGGATTATCCCATTCAAAATTCACGTCATCGTAAGGAATAAGAGTCAGTTCATCAGAAAATTGAATTTGTTCAAAAAAGCAATTGTTGATAGCAAACCTGTAAGCACCTGGCTCAGTGGCAGCATATGAGAGACTCGTTGCATCAAGTATTGAATCACCGTTCTGAAACCATTGTAATTCAAAATTATCAAACAGTCCGCTTTGAATCGTTAATGTATCGCCTTCACAAATCTCTATGGTTCCTTTTGGGGATATCTTGTCCCCAATGAATGGAATAAAGGATTTATTATCAAAACTTTTTACCTGTACTATTCCTTTGTCTGTAGCAGCATATAGTTCTGCAGCGCAGTAGTTGAAGGTAAAATCTCTGTATATGGCACCTTCAGTATTTTCAAGCAGATTGAAGGTATCAAAATTCGCTCTTACAGATTCATCTCGATCAGAAAAGTAAAGCCCATTGTCTGTTCCGGCAAATAATTGAAAGTCAGAATCAATAATGGGACTGATTGCTGCATAAGGATTATAAATGTCCAGTTTATTGATACGTCCTTCGACAAATATTCTTTGAAACGTCTCATTACAACCCCAGGATCTATTAATTAAACCTTGATCACTGGCTATATAGAGGTGTGGTACATCACCGAAAAATACATTATTCCTCAAACTTAGCAGATCATTAGTTCTAACAGTATCAGAATAAGAATTGACATATATACTTCCTCTAAATGTTTGAATTCTCGTAATTCGTTCATTAAAACAGTTTCGAAACTCATCGATTCTCGAATTATTGTACACTTCAAACAGCCTTTCACGGAAAACAATCGAACGGCCTTCATAATTAAACCCCACAACAGTGCTGTCTATTTCAAATTTCTGAAATTCAGAAATACCATCAAAATTGTTATATAGTCCATCTGTAGTCCCCACCGAGATATAACTAAGAATTAGTTCATCTTTAATTGTGTCAATCAAATATGTAAAGCTATTAAAAGCGAGGCTTGTGATGCTATCTGCTTCTACCTGATTAAAGTCTTCTTCTATTGCAGCTATGTTGTCAACATATGTGGCAAGTTGACCATTGTTCCCGGCTACAATAACCGAAGTTGTATCAATGATCAGGTCTATAAAGTAATTGATACCCACTTCATTAAACTGGTTAGTGATTTCTGTGGTATCACCACCTAATTCATAATAAGCAAGTTTTCTGTGATTATCATAAACAAAGTAAATTCTTCCGTCATCACTGAAACTCAACTTGTTGATTGACAATTCAGGAAACCAAACTTCGCTTTTAGTAAGGTTCACCTGTGACCATGTGAAATGAGGAGTTATGAGAAAGATTGATAAATAGACAAATAACTGGAAAACTTTCAATTGATTGAGACTTTGCGTGCTAATAATACTTACTTGTAAAATTAGCCAAAGTCTGCCAATTACATCTCTTTAGATAGAATATTGTAAACCATGCAGATGCAATTATTATCCTAATTAGTATTGGCCAAAGTGTTGGGAGACATTGCAAATTCTTATTTACTATGTTGAGTTAGCAATTAATAGACAATGAACAATCATGAGTTTATCCAATAAAGGCAGTAGAAACATAGAGGTAGATGGTATCCAGTACATTTTTAAAGTTTCAAAAGTCAAGAGAAAGTCTGACTGGCGTACTCAATCAAACGAACTGGATGAGACTTTCATGAAATATGCAAGCTACTACGGTTTAGGTAATGTAAAGGACGCCACTATCAATGTGGTGATCGAACTGGCATCAACTCCCGTATCGAAATTGTTTGTGAAGATTCATACTTTGATTGTAGATGGGTTTATGGGACCTCCACAAATTATCAGCATTACGCCTAAACTAGTTGCCCACCTACTCAGGAAAGGACTAAAGGAAGGTTGGAAACCAGATCACAAAGGCGATCATCAAATTGAATTGATCCAGCAGAAGTTAGATCAAAAGAAACCTCTTATTCTTCAATTACCTAACATGAATGAAGAGGCTACCAGTTATGAAAACCTTGAAAAACCAATGGAGATTTATTTAGAATAACTAATCATAAAGATGCAATCATTGAAAGGTTGTATTTCTTTCTCAATACCCATTCAGTTATATCGTAATAATATCAGGCAATAGAGATTCAATTAGTATTTTTCACTTTCTTATTTGCTTTGGACAGTTTTTTAGCTTCTTTTTTCTCTCTTCGTTTTTTCGCATTGTCAAGCTGCTTCTGGCTGGCATCCAGCGCGAAGGCAATTGGCAGAATCATCAACACATCAACATTATTCTCATTTGCATCTGCCCCTGGTTTCCAATTTGGGAAATTCCTAACTACCCTAATAGCCTCTTTATCCAAAGAAGGCCAAAGAGACTCTATCACCTTGACAGAATTATCATCTACCTCACCAGTACTTTGCACTACAAATGATACATTGACTTTACCAGTAACAAGTTTATTTCGTGCGTCAGCAGGATAATCAATGTTTGATCCTATAAAAACATAAAGAGCACCTTCTCCACCAACGTACTCCGGTTTAGTGGCAACCTCCTCATACAGTTTGTAATCCTTTGTTTGACTCTGAGCATAGCTGAGAAATGAAACCAGTAAAAATGACAGCAGTAGCAATGATGTTTTCATGTTGTTTTGTTTTAAAGCGTAGAAGTGTGATCTAATATCATTTATTTTCATCTAAAAACATAGCTTTTCGCTCATTTAAGAGCTGATTAGTTCTCTACTACAAGCTTCTGCTATTTATCTCATTCTAATACCTTAGGGTTTTGTACATAGAACAATGGCCTCTTCAGCAAGATTGATGTTGACTACTAAATAAGAGGCTGTCTCAAAAGTTTGCGATTCGTCATAGCGAACGAAGTGCGGCTATCTCTATTTCGTTTAAATGCATATTTTACGAAAGAGATTGCTTCGTTTCCTCGCAATTCACGGCTTTTGAGACAGCCTCACTGGCCTAAAAACTTTCAGATCAATTCAGTTTCTGAGCAAACCAGGTACTGGCCTCATTAACAGATTCACTTACCTCATCCTCCTGATCGTAATAGCTAAACTGATGAAATGGTGACTCAAGCTCTGTTTCCATCCAGTGTAGCTTTTTGTCAGTTGCTGCGATCTTCTCAAAGTAATTCTTTGTATACTGTGGCAATACGGCACCATCGGAATGAATCATCAACGTTGGCACAGTCAGGTTAGCCGCTGTGGGCATAGGATCAGTTGTCAACCAATCTTCCCACGACATCAAAGCAAATTGATCGCTGCTCCACTCTTTTACTGCTCCCCTTTCCGGATTTAGGTAGTAATCATATGGTCCATACATGGCAGCAGATGTATCTTCAGTAGAAATGGAAGGAATGTATTGAACCGTACCGTTTTCAGCATATTCTTTTTTAGCGGCTCTGGCATCAGCAATTTTAGTATTTACACCTTCGGCCCCACCATAAAATAACTTTACTGCCTCCGCATCATGCAACCAGGATGCTGTCGTAACCACCGCTTTGATTCTGCTATCTTCAGATGCAGCCATCAACGTATACATTGCCCCTGCACAAACACCAAATGCGCCAATCTTTGCATTGTTGACTTCCGGCAGGCTTTCCATAAAGGTCACGGCATTTTTCACATCTACCTTCTTCAGTGCAGGGCTTTCATAAAACCTGGGCTCCCCTTCGCTTTCCCCGAAATTCCTGAAATCAAACGCCAGTGTAATAAATCCTTCATCTGCCAGTCTTTTTGCATAAAGTCCCGCCATCTGTTCTTTGACAGTTGTCCAGCTACCTGAAATAATTAGTCCCGGATAAGACTTTGATGAATCGAAGTTTTTAGGGTAATACAAATTACCGATGAGCTTTGCTCCTTCACTATTAAAGCTGATTTTTTTCATTGCTACTGTATTTGATGTTAGTGTTTCATTTGTTTGTTCTGCAGTTTCTGAATTTCCGCTCTCTTGATTCGGAGCACTGCATGCCACCAATAGGATGGCGAATACCATACTTAAATAAATCCTTTTCATATGCTTATTTTATTTGATCGATTAAGCCAAATCCTCTTGCGGCTACTATCGGATTAAAAATTTCGACATACTCGGTAATCAAACCTGATTCGTCAAATTTGAAAGTTGAGTAATAATTGTTTTCATAATATCCTGTATCACCCTTCAGCTTGATGCGCCCCTGATATTTCACATAGACAATTGACGGGTCTTCCATCGCATAAATCTCTTCTATCAGGAATTCCATGCCATCAAAATTTGGGAATACAGGAGTCCAGTAATTTCTGATCTCTTCTCTACCATTTGCTCCTTCCGGAAACAATCCGGAAGCATAGGGATTAATGTGCCTGGCATCATCGGCAAATAAAGCCACGATGTTATCTACATTTTCACTTTCCAGCGCACTGAAAAAAGCCCGTACCTGCTCTTTACTCTTCTTTGCTATTTGTTCGTTACTTGCCATTTTGTCTTTCAATTTGTCCAGTTGCTGCAGCGCCGGATTGGAACAACCGAATCCAACGATCAGCACTACAAGACTTATTAAATAAATTTTCATTTGATTTGGGATATGATCTTTTCAAGTCCGAGTTGACGTCCCTTACTTTAACCTGTTGATTGCTTTTTCAGGCAGTGACGTATTACCATCCTGATATTTAAAATTGAACTTCATCGAGGTGACACGCCAGTTGTCTTTCGCATCAAGCCTCAGATCAAAATCATAAGAGCCTACCACGGTCCATACATTGCCCTCCTCATCAGTTAAATAATGTGTCGCTGTACCGTAGCAAAATACTTTTGCTGTATTGTCATCGATTGTTGTCAGCATGTTGCCAATCTGATGGTGCGTATACTCAAACCCGGGTAGCACGCCTTTCCATGCTGTGGTGATCGCCTCGGGCGTTAAACTAGCCGCCGGATTGCCCGACATTGATGAATAGTCCAAAAGTACGTTATCATCAAATATTTGCTCTACCATATTCCAGTCTCTTTGGTCAGACGACACAAAAAGCTGGTTAACCGCATCATTCGGATGTTTCATAGTTTGTGCATTTAAGCTAAAGGAAATAAGGAATGTCAATCCTGTAATTAATGTCTTCATTTGTCCTGAATTATCTCTTGTACAATGATACGAGATTGCCACACTGGCGAACTTTTCATTTCAAACGAAGAAGTATAAATTTCAAAGATTGGCTTGCTGACGGTATTCCAGCGGGGTAAATCCGGTGTTTTTCTTGAAGAATGAGCTGAAATTATTGGGGCTTTCAAAGTGAAGTGTATAAGCAATCTCTTTGATGCTAAAATCTGTCTGAACCAGGTAGGATTTTGAAAGCGTAAGCAAATGATTGTGAATATGATTGAGTGCAGTTGCTCCTGTGATACTCTTTACAACAGCATTCAGGTGATTGGGGTGAACGCTCAGTTTTTGGGCGTAGAAGTTTGTCGAGTGCAGATTGGCAAACGTCTCATGTTTGGTGTCCGGATAAAAGCTCGTCTGAATCAGGGTCTGATAGCGTGAAAGCAATTTCAAGTTAGAGGTTTTGATACTTGATTCCGCAATATCCTCACCCACCTGATCTTCGAACAACCTCTTCACATAGTTTAACAACAGGTAAATCTGAGCTTCAATGACGTGGAATTTATCTTTTCTGGTACTGTGATATTCCTCTGATATACTTTTAAAGATGGACAGAATTTCCTTCAGCTGCTCGTTGGAAGGAATAGAAAATGGAATGCTTTTACCTATTTTCAAAAAGGGAAAGAAGTCCAGAATATGCGTTAGAACTCTCGACTGAGAAATAAAGTCCTGACTGAACATGACATAATATCCTTTCCAGTTGGGTACTATATCCCAGGAAATGAGCTGAAACGGTGTGTTGAAAAATAAAGTAACACCCTCCGGAAAGTCAGTAAACTGACCAGTAATGGCCTTACCTTCTCCATCTTCTTTGATGGCAATGGCATAGAACTCATGTCGAAATGCCGGCATATTTTCTGTTACCGACTTCATATTCTCTTCGAAACTTCGAATATCGAAATGTGGGTGTCTCGGAGGGCTGATATTGATTCCCTGGCAATAGTCCGATATCGTTTTAAAATGTTTCAATTATGTGAAACTAAGAAATGAATAGGAATTTTATGGATTAATCAACACATAATTGACTATCTATCACCTAATTCACTATACTGATTTCTCATCAACAAGTACTGACAAATGGTCGATCATGCGTTCTTTGATGATATTCAAAATCCTTCTATTAGCAGCGTTCGATATTTCCGAGTAAACCTGGTATTCATCAACATTGAAATGACCGATGATCATGCCCCGCAGTTCACTTTTAAAAGTCTGATCCTTCTCAAAGAGTGAATTTAGAAACTTAAGCTGATTTTCCCGACCTATCGCACTGAAATCTTTTCGTTTCTTCCTGATATTCTGATGGGTATGAGCGATTAGCAAGTCATGTTTCATTTTAATTACCTGCCTGATGACAGTATTCTGAAAGGATTCCTCAGGACTGCTGTCTTCATTGACGATCGCCTTTTTGATATGTGGTCGAAGTTCCATTTATCAGAAACCTTCACGCCATGAGGAATGTTTCAGTTCCTTCCATGGATATCGAAATAAATGCATCATTGATTAATCCTGAGCACAACCGGATCACTCTTACTGATTTTTACTAACTTTTTGTCCAAGTTTTGATGGTCGCTAATAAATTAGCAGCTACAAACAGGAACTAAATATCTGGCAAGGATTGACGTTACCAATATGAAAAGATCCTGTGCAAAGGATACCTTTTGTTTCCAGTCCGGGATACTTAAGTATTGCGTTTGCACGGCAAAAAATTGTAAGTTTGGATAAAATTGTGTTTACATGAAACTATTGAAAATCACCACCATAATTTGTATGATGTTCTTTTTGGCAGGATGTGGTAAAAAGGAAGGCCAAAAAGAAAATCCTTCTTCCTCTTCCTACAGGAAGGTTCCCACTACCACAATAGTCGGTAAAATCGAAAATCCCGGCGATTACCTCATTGAGTTTGTAGTCAAAGACTCTACCATCATTGTGGACCTGAATGAAGACAATACTTTTACCTTTACAACAGATCAATTGGATCAACCAGGGGAAATAGATTTCATTCACCACCAGAAGGCAGGTGCTTTATATGTGATCCCGGGAACTCAGTTGACTTTCAATACAGATTATAACCTGTTATTTCTCAATGCTGAATTTGAAGGGCCCACCGCAGATAACAACCGCTATTTGTTTAAGAAATACATGATCCAGCAATCATCCGACAACCCACAAGTACTTTACAGTAGTGGTGAAAAGGAGTTTTTAAGTAAAATAGATCAGCTTAAAAATGATAAACTGCAGCTGTTATACAGTTACAAAGTTGTATTTGGAGACTCAGCCTATTTCAAAACTGAACAAGGCAATATACTTTATGAGTGGGCCAACAGACTCATGAGTTATGGAAACATGCATGCGATGATGTTAAATATACCCGTATATGAAACCGGAGATTCTTTAAAGAATTTGTTGAAGGCCATTCCACTGGAGCGACCGCAGCTATTGAATAGTTATAGATACGTAAACTTTGTTTTTGATCAAATCACACAAAAAGCAAATGAATCTATGGCCAGTGCAACAGTTGCTGCTGATCAGGTTGATAAGGTGATGTTGGATGCTTCCGTGGAGCAAACCAACAAATTGATCACTAATGAGCAGATCAAAAAAAGGCTTATTTCAGAATTTGTCAATTCCTACTATTTGAGTATGAATGAAGCTGACCGGTATGAGGCTCTTCAGCAATATCAGCAATACCTCACCACTGAGAATATCGAAAAACTGAAAAAGACAGCGAAGGAATATGACGCTGATCAATCAGAAGACCAGACAGAAATTCTGTAGGTTACATGATTTTTTTAGCAGACATGCTATTCTGGTCTGATATCCTGATCTATTGAGAAATTAAAGTGAAACAAAAAGATTGTTACCACTACTCATTAGCAGAACTGCCTTTGATATAGTATATTAGACATTATCACGTTTAGTTGTTTATTGAGTGATTTTGATAACTAAAAGGTCAAATTTTGTAGTCTGATGTTAATTATTCTTCCTTAGTTCGCCGGAAGCTTCTGAAGACGAGGCGCAAACGCTTCGGTGGATAAAAGAATTACCGCTTGTCGTTGTAGCAGTGACGCAGTATAAAGATTGCTTGAAAATTGACTAATCTTTGAATTCAAAATCAACTTAATAGATTATTCGTGATAACCTTTATTAGAAGAGTATTTTTTTGAATGATATACCAACAGATATTAAATGCGATCAGCTTGTTTGATTTGACAAATCACTTTTCCGGGAAGTGGAGCTACTCAATTTTAAGCATTAGTATTTCATTGCGTATGCAATTCCGGAATAAAAAAACTGTTTCAAATCATTAGTGATATCGATCGCGGTATCTATTTTTTCGACTTTAATGAATAACAGGCATCTATGATATTTCAACAATCAATCAGAATACAGATTACGTGGAGAATCACATTAATTTTTCTTTTTTCCGCTTCTGCTGTTCTCTTGTGGGCATTTACATCATTTTGGTTATTGGCTGCCTGGATGATCTTGTTTACACTGATCGGAATCTGGGAATTGATCCGGTTCATCGAAAGGGACCGAAGGGTGTTGCAAAGCTTTCTCATCTCAATCAATCAGAACGACTTTATGGGAAATGTTGGCATCTCGAAAGATCAGAAGTTTCTCTACAATGCTTATAAAGATCTCAGCAAAAAATATCGGCAAATTGCCTCTGAAAAAGAAGCGAACTATTTGTTTCTCAATACCATCGTTGAACATGCTGGTGTACCAATGATTGCATTTGAAGAAAATAAACAGGAAGTAAGGCTGATCAACGACGGTGCAAAAGAACTCTTCAACAAACCTTACTTCAGAAAACTACAAAGCCTCGAAATAATTGACCCTGAACTGGTTAATGTCATCAGAAGGCTTAACAACGGAGATCATGAATTGTATCGGTTTCAGGATGAATCGGGCTGGAAGGAACTGTCAATTGTCGCTAAAAGGCTGAAACTTCAAGGTGAAAACTATAAGTTAATTGCCCTACACAACATTAAAAGAGAGCTCGATGAAAAAGAGCTGGAATCATGGCAGAAGCTGATCAGGGTGCTGACGCATGAAATTAAAAACTCCGTTATTCCAATCTCTACTTTATCAGAATTATTGGAACAGATGCTGGAAATGGAGGATGGCAAAAATATCAGTCTTGACGAACTAACCGAAGAAGATGAAGACGACCTCAGGATCGGATTAAAAACCATTGCTAAAAGAAGTAAAGGACTGGCCAGTTTTGTCAATGCTTATGGGGAAATGGCTAAGGTGCCTGTCCCGAAACTGGCGAGTCATTCGCTCAATGAACTCATCAGCTCTACTGTGAATCTCTATAAACCAATTTTCACAAAAAAAGATCTGGAACTACACAGTAAGTTGCCGACAAAGGATTTTCGTGCAGACATCGACGAGGAGTTGATTGAACAGGTGCTGATCAATCTGCTTAAAAATGCAATGGAAGCACTGAACACAAATGGTTCTGTAACCGTATATCTCAAAGAGAAGTACGATTATCAGATCATCGTTAGTGACAATGGTTCCGGCATTTCTCCGGAGGTGATGGAAAACATTTTCACTCCGTTCTACACGACTAAAGAAGAGGGTTCCGGTATTGGGTTAAGCCTGTCCCGGCAAATTATCAGAAAACACAATGGTGATTTAAATGTAAAAAGTAAGCTGGGGGAAGGCACAGTTTTCACAATTCATCTGCCAAAGCCGGAACAACTATGATTACAATTATATCTAAATGTTTATCTTTATAGTCAGGATTATAGACGATCGTTTTTCAAATGGCAATCTAAATCTTCTGGCGACACTCCAAGTGATACTTTTTGCTATAAAATCGCAAATAATATCTATTCTTAATCAATAACCAAAATATTACGCTCCATGAAAGCTACAAGTATTCCACGTCATGAAAACTCATTTTTCACTTCCAAAACGGACGCCTTAGGCAAGAGATTTTCACTTGAAGATAAATCTATTGCCATTAGGAACTCATCAGAGGTCATGAATTATGTCAACTGCCGAAGAGCTGATAATGACGACTCTTTCTACTACAATGACGCACAGGAGAAAACGCAGATCGTCATTCACTTTACTGCCGGTTATCTAAAAGGTGATATCGCTACGTTGACCACACCGGGAAACCATGTATCGGTTCCCTTCATAATGGCTCGCAATGGTACTATTCTCAACATGTGGTCTTCCAAACTATGGTCGTATCATTTGGGTCCCGGTGCAGTGGGTGGTAATACGGCAGGAAGTAAAAGAACTATCGCAATAGAGGTATCCAATATCGGTTATCTGAAAAAAATCGGGAATAACCTGGTATCTGCCTACAGCGACAGTGATGTCTATTGCAGTTTGGATGAAACGGCGTATTACCAACAATTGGACACACCGTACCGGGGACATAGTTACTATGCTTCTTTTACAAGTGCTCAATACAACAGCCTGATTGTTTTGTTACGATACCTTACAGCACAATATAATATTCCCAGGGAGTTTCTGCCGGAGAACACAAGATATGTAACAGGTTCAGCTTCTGAGATTCCGAACTTCAGAGGCATTGTTTCGCATGTCAACTATCGCGAAACCGGAAAATGGGATTTTGGCCCTGCTTTTG
>JBCBHL010000021.1:0-38102 GCA_038525605.1 Bacteroidota bacterium | reverse complement strand
ATTTAATTCCGGTAGTAGTACAGAGGTGGCGATATACTTCTTCAATGGTGGTTCAGTAGAAGCCAGACTCGATGATTTTTCTATCGACATAGGTCAGGAAGGTGCCGTTCCTCCCTCTTCTTCTTTTGCGTTTGAGCAAAGTGAATCGAACTTTTTGGAATACAACTTCACCAATAATTCTGTGAATGCAGAATCCTATTTTTGGGATTTTGGTGACGGAAATACTTCAATGGACGAATCGCCTACTCATATCTATTCATCGGCAGATATCTACACAGTCACGCTTTCTGCTACCAATGCAGTAGGTACCACTGTTGATTTCAGTACATCAATCGATATCCAGGCACCAGTAACAGCTGGTTTCACTTTTGAAGTGGATCCAGCAGATTACAGAACGTACTCCTTCACAGATGCGTCTGTGGATGCGGTATCACTGTTGTGGGAGTTTGGAGATGGCTTTCAATTCACAGGAATGAATCCAACTCACACGTATGACGAAGACGGTGTTTATACAGTTACTTTAACAGCAACCAGTGTGACAGGATTAGAAAACCAGACCACTGAACAAATTACTGTAGCACAAGGCTTTGTCGTGCAGGTACTGAATGGAACATTTGACGAGTTCACTTCTAATACAGGCGATAATGCTGACGCATGGGATATGACACCCAACAGTACCGTTGTAGATAATAGTGGAAATGAGATCCCAAGTCCTTATGCTGAACTTTGGAACAATTCGGCACTGAATGACTACATTGACGCCACTTATTGTACCAACGAGCAGGTAGGTTCTACGAGTGATGGAAACGGAGGAACCAGAGGTGCTAAAATCGGTAACAGCTGTCGTCGACTCTATCAAGTCGTTGAAGTTCAGGCTGGGGTAGCTTATACCTTCTCTATAGATTCTCGTTCTGAAGCGGAAGGTATCAACTCCGAAGTATTTATTCTGAACACAGAAATCTCAGATGAACTGGGAATCGACGCATCCAAGACAGATGCCGCGATCGATCAATATTTTGAAATCACCAATGACTTCAGTTCGGATAAAAGTGTATTTGCAACCAACACTTTCACTTTTACTCCTTCTACCAATAGGATAGTCATTTATGTCAGAGCTCTGAATGCTGTTGATAGCAGCAACGAAGTGTTCGTAGACAATGTAGAAATTACTGAAAACTAATAGAATCAGTATCATATGAATGAACAGTTAAACTACCCGAAGAATTCTTCGGGTAGTTACTTCACTCTTTTAGTAGCCTTCGCACTACTATTATCCCTTGCCAGCTGCCTGGATGGAGGCTTGCCTGATAGGCCCACGGGTGAAACACCTATTCCCGATCCCATTGATACAGGTGGGAATTCTGATGTTATCCTTCCGGAAATAGATCTGAATAACTGGAAGGTCACCTTGCCAATTCCAAGGAATGACGGAAGACCCCTTGAAATTGAGCCACCAGAGATTTTGAATTATGGTACCAACGAAACGCTATTGCCATTTATGTACAATGATTCTACTGATGGATCCATTGTTTTCCACACATATCCAGGTACAACTACGAAAAATTCCTCCTTTTCAAGAACAGAATTAAGGGAACAGATGATACCAGGCAGTAACAATACCAACTGGACATTTGCACAGGGAGGCAGAATGAAAGGAACCCTTGCCGTTCCTGATATTTCCAGAAAAAGCAACGGTGACTTACACAGAACCATGATTATGCAAATTCATGGCAGACTTACAAATGAACAAAGAGATTTAATTGGAGAAGATGACAACAATGCTCCTCCGGTTCTTAAAATTTACTGGCAGGATAATAAGGTTTATGTGAGAACGAAGCAGCTGAAAAACCTCAATGCCACCAATCAGGAAATGCTTTCGACTGATGCCTGGGAAGACGATGATGGAAGATTCTTTTCACGTGAAGTGGGCACAGAAAAATTCACGCTGGAAGTAATCGCTGAAGCAGGCAAAATGACCGTCATCATGGATGAATCCGAAACACTGATATATGAAGGGATCCATATGGAAAAGTGGGGTGTTTTCGAAAATTACTTCAAGGCCGGAAATTACCTTCAAACCCGGGACGAGGAATCTTTTGCCACTGTAAAATACTATGACCTGACAATTTCTCATGATTAGAAAGTTTACCTATATTATCATTTTTACTCTGCTGTCAGTTGATTTGTGTGCACAGACGATTGACCTGAAAAACTGGAAAATTACTATTCCGGCAAGCAGGCCTGACAACCCCGGCAAACCAATGGAAGTAAGCCCTCCGGAGATCCTTGATTTTGAAGGCAATGAGGTCTTGAAACCCTATTTCTACAAAGATCCTAAAGATGGTGCACTCGTATTTTATGCGGAACCTGCTCAAACTACCAGGAATACCAAATACTCGAGATCAGAACTGCGAGAGCAAATGATGCCTGGCAAAAACAACGTCAATTGGACTTTCGAGCAAGGTGGCAGGATGAGAGGAACCCTATCAGTTCCTGAGGTAACACAAAATGATGTGGGTGATTATCACAGGGTGATCATTATGCAAATTCATGGCAGGCTAACAAATGAACAAAGAGACCTAATCGGAGAAGACGACAACAATGCTCCTCCTATTCTTAAAATCTACTGGGATGAGGGAAAAGTGAGAGTAAAGACAAAAATCCTGAAAGATAAAAAAGCAAAGGTTCCGGAAATTCTCCATGAAAAAGCGTGGGGAGATGATAAGGGGCGAAATTTCAAGGAAATCGTTGGCACCAATAAGTTCACGCTTGAAGTAAATGTCTCCAAAGGTAAAATGACCATCACCCTAAATGATGCCGAGACTTTTACTTATGAAGGTGTTGACATCGACAAATGGGGTGTTTTTGAGAACTACTTCAAAGCAGGAAACTACTTTCAATCCCGGGATGAAGGTTCCTATGCCTATGTGAAATATTATGAGTTGGAGGTTAGTCATTGATATGAGAAAGGTCATTATGTTCATTTTTCTGCTGCAACCGCTGCTGCTAAGCGCCCAGGAACCTCTTGATTTCATGGATATCATGAATTGGAAACTGGAATTGCCTTCAGGCTACAAAGCATCCGACTGGAAATTGTCAAACTTTAGAATGGACAGGTTTGCCAAACCATTTTTCTACCTCGATTCTATTGATGGTGCCCTGGTCATGGAAGCATATCCTGTTAAAAACACAAAGTCCAAAGCCAAATACACCCGCAGCACATTAAGGGAACAAATGCAGCCCGGTAGCAGCGATGTAAACTGGACGATGAAAGAGGGTGGTACACTGGAAGCAGAATTACAGGTTACCAGAATGTCTCAGGAAGAAGGCAAGTATCACAAAACGATTCTATTCCAGTTGGATGGCAGAACATCAGAAAAACAAACACAAAAATTAGGTTTGAAAAAACCTTTCAGTATCCCATTGATCAAAGTAATCTGGGAAAAAGAAAGAATTAAAATTCAACGAAAAGTATTAAAGAATGAGTCTACCGTTGGAAATGAGCTTTTTAGTAAAGGCGCCTGGGAAGAAGACAGCCCCAGGTATTCTAACAAAAAAGTAGGTTTTGATCAATTCAAAGTCAAAATATCAGCGAAGAAGGGAAAAATTGAGATTCGAATAGCAGATGAATCTCCTATTGTATACCGCGATACAAGTGTGAAGCAATGGTATTTTGAAAACTACTTCACGGCCGGAAATTATCTTCAGTCGAAATCAGAAAACGCTCATTCTACAGTAAAGTACTACTACCTAAAAGTAACTCATGACTAAAATAAAATTAATCTGGATATTGCTAATCAGCTTGACGTTTAGCTGCTCTGAATCAGATGACTCTGTCGTAAAAACAATTGACGAGTTCAATACTGCTGTATCCGCTGCTAAACCGGGGACAGTTATCACGATGGCTAACGGTACATGGAGCGACGTAGAGCTGAAATTAAAAGGAAAAGGAGAAGCTGGAAATCCCATCAAACTGACAGCTCAAACACCTGGAAAAGTGATTATATCCGGTAAATCTAACCTATCATTTTCCGGTGAATACATAGAAATATCCGGTCTTGTATTCAAAAATGGCTATACACCTACCAGCGAAGTGATATCATTTAAAACGGGTAAATCAGCACTTGCAAACAACTCCAGAGTTACTAACTGTGTCATTGATAATTTCACCAACCCGGAACGTTTCGATGGAGATACATGGGTCGCTATTTATGGAAAAAATAATGTATTTGATTTCAATACGTTGATCGGAAAAGGAAACAGAGGTGTAACGCTTGCTGTCAAACTGCAAACAGAAGATAGCAGAGAGAATAGTCACATCATTGAAAACAACTATTTTGGTCCCAGAGACATCCTCGGTTCCAATGGTGGTGAAACACTGCGTATTGGAACGAGCCATTATTCCCGAACATACTCCAATACGTTCGTGAGAAACAACTATTTCGATCGCGTCAATGGCGAGCATGAAATCATCTCAAACAAATCCTGCGGTAATGAATTCAGAAACAATGTCTTCTTTGAATGTCAGGGTACACTCACCATGCGTCATGGTCATCATACCTTGGTAGAAAGCAACTATTTCCTGGGGAACAGAAAGCCTAATACTGGCGGTATCAGAATCATCAACGAATATCAGACCGTGCAGAAGAATTATATGGCTGGCCTGACGGGGCACAGATTTAGAGGTGCGCTGGTGATCATGAACGGCGTACCTGATTCACCGATCAACCGTTACAATCAGGTAGTTGATTCGTATATGAACAACAACATTGTGATCAACAGTGATTACATCCAATTATGCGCCGGAAGCGATGAAGAAAGATCGGCTGTACCTGTTGGATCAGCATTTAAAAACAACCTGATTCTGGGCAATACGAACCCGGTTCCCTTTACGATCTACGATGATGTATCAGGTATTGAGTTTGATGGCAACATCATGAATGAAAAAACTACTCTCCCTTTCAAAAAAGGATTTAGGCAGGTTTCTCTGGCATTAAACAGAAACAACAATGGATTAATAGTACCGGATCAGGCACTTGTAGATCAGATCGGGTTTGGAGAAATAAAGCTTCCGGTTTACAAAGAAGATGTCGGTGCACCCTATTATCAGAAAGATGGTAATGAGAGAACTTTCAATTCAGGTGCAACAGTACAGGTTGCGGCAGGAGAAAACACACTCCTGGATGCATTGGCCAAAAGTAAACCTGGTGATGTATTGGAACTTGAAAACGGGGGTGAGTATTTACTCACAAAATATGCCTATGTCAATCACCCTATTTCGATCGTTACACCGGAAGGAGAAAAAGCCAAAATCTTATCTGAGAAACAAAGCTTTTTCAAAATTGAAAACGGAGGTGCTTTCTATGCCCGTAACATTCTGTTTCACGGTGCTGAATCACCAGATCAGGCAGGAAACAATGTCATTAGCACCAGTAAATACTCCATGAATAAAAATTACGCAGTTCATATAGAAAACTGCGAGGTAATGGACCTGGATAAAAATCATTCATTTGATTTTATCAAGTCTTATAAACACACATTTGCTGATTCTATCAATATCATCGATTCCAAAATCAATAATGTTACAGGTGCCATTATGACGCTGGATATGGAAGTGGAAGACCTTGGCATATACAATGTTGAAAACGTTAAAATCATCAATTCGGAATTCACTGATGTGAAGCATGAAATCATCAATGTGTATCGTGGTGGTACTGATGAAAGTACATTCGGACCCATTGTCACAATTCGTGATGTCAGCATTAAAAACTCAGGAAAAGGAAAGCGTAACAAAACCAATGCTGCCTTAAGATTTCATGGTGTTCAAAAACTGCAGGTTGCTGATCTCAATATTGAAGGAAGCAAAGGCATAGACCTTTTCATGACAAATGGAGAGCCTATCACAAAACTTTCGAATATCACTTTTAGTGGATCCGATGGTCTTAAAACCAACGATGAGCCCTATGAATCGAAGAATATTTTTTACAAAAAGTAGATGTGAGAAAAATCTCTAACAGGAACGAGGTAGCTGATTTTTAGAAATTAAGACATATAAAAAGCATTAAAGATGAATAAAAGCGATCAATATATTCTGACTGACAAAATGGAATGGGAAGAGCTTGGCGGAGGTGTTTCCCGCAAAATGCTGGGCTATGACAACCAGGTAATGATGGTACTGGTAAAATTTGAAAAAGGGGCCGTTGGCTCGCCACACCAACATTTCCACACACAGGCTACCTATTGCGCCGCAGGAAAATTTGAATTTGAAATTGATGGAGTAAAACAGGTTGTGAAGGCTGGAGATGGCGTGTATATCCAGCCAAACCTGCTCCATAGTGCCGTCTGTCTCGAAGCTGGAACGCTGATCGACACATTTAGCCCTGTACGGGAGGATTTTCTCGATGGATCAGGAGTATCATATTTTGGAGATAAAGACTAAATAATCAAAAATCCAACCTATGAAAATTAAAGGATTAAGATGGTGGATAGTAGGCCTGGTAGCGTTAGCGACGGTTATTAACTACATAGACAGGCAGGCTTTTGGTGCGCTGTGGCCAGACATGGGAGTAGAACTTTTCCCTGATCTGGACGAAGATGGCAGAAAGGCGATATTCGGAATCATCAATACAGTCTTCATACTATCCTATGCTTTTGGGCAGGCACTTTTTGGTAAAATATTCGACTGGATAGGTTCCAGAATTGGTTTCACGCTTTCCATCGGCATCTGGTCGTTGGCGACAGTGATGCATGCATTTGCAAAGGGGCTGATCAGCTTTTCTATTTTCAGATCTATTCTGGGAATCGCCGAGGCTGGAAACTGGCCGGGAGCTGCTAAAAGTAATGCAGAATGGTTTCCAATAAATGAAAGGGCTTTTGCTCAGGGAATTTTCAATTCCGGCGCAGCGGTGGGTGGCATCATCTCCTACCCTATCATTGGACTGCTCAATGGTTTCCTTGCCTGGCAGTCGATCTTCATCGTAGTGGGGATCATTGGACTGTTATGGCTGATCCCGTGGCTGTATTTAATGAAAGCGCCACCAGAGAAACACCCCTGGCTAACGGAGGAAGAAAAAAACTACATCCTCACAGGACAGGAAATGCAGGAGGAGGAATCTGCCACTGAAAAAGCCAATGAATACAATCCGGCTACAGGCAAATTACTAAGTCACAAACAAAGCTGGGGAGTGATCATTGCTTCCGCATCAATTGATCCTATCTGGTGGCTATTCATCATCTGGATTCCCGTTTACCTGTCGGAAAAATTCGGAATGAATGTAAAAGAAATTGCGTTTTCGGCCTGGGTTCCTTTCGTTGGTGCAATGGTTGGCGCATGGTTTGGCGGGCTCCTGGCTCAGAATTTCCTAAAGAAAGGAAAAGGGGTGAATTTCACGAGAAAATTCACCATTACACTAGGCTGTCTGATCATGTTACCGGCTTTGTTATCCCTTTCAAACCCTGCTAAGCCTTCGGTTTTAACGCTTTTCGATGTGGATCCTGTGACCGCAGAAAACATAGTGAGTCCCGAAGTAACGGCCATGCTGGCAGATTCAGCCTTTTTACAAGTTGTAAAAGATGAGCAATTTATCAACAGACTTGAAGGACAAAGCATTACAACGATCAAACAAGATGCCGATGTATTAGCAGCTTTAGACGGTTCAAAATTGGAATTGTCACCAACGGATCAAACACTCAGTGCGCTGGGAAGGCTTAATGCCATCGGACAAGGCAAAAAGGTAGCTGCCTACATCGCAATATTTCTCATGACATTGATCTTGTTTGGATTTCAGACAGCTATTGGCAATGTACAAACACTTCCCAGTGATTTCTTCAGTGGTAAAACGGTTGGCACACTCTCCGGATTCAGCGGAATGGCTGCCAAACTAACAGCTGCTGGTTTAACAGCACTGGTTCCTGTACTAACTGAGGGCGGTAATTACACACCAGCATTTATCATTGGTGCAAGTCTGGCGCTTATAGCAATGGGAAGTGTCTGGTTTCTGTGTGGTGAAGTAAAACCCTTGAAACCGGATGAATGATCGTAAGATTTTTTGACTGAAATTAGAAAAAAAGCAATAAAGCAGGCCGTTTCTCGACTAAAGTTGGTGAATGACCTCAATGTAAAATCAATTTTTTAAAGTGAGTTAAAGCCATTTGGCTGATACCATATTATACAATTTATTAAAACAATTTAAATAATGAAATTTAAAGGAAAAGTAGCAGTAGTAACAGGCGGCGGCAGAGATATAGGAAGAGCAGTCTGTGTGAAATTGGCATCTGAAGGGGCAAAAGTTGTTGTCAACTACTTTGATAGTGATACAGATAAAGATGATACACTGGCTGCCATAAAAGCTGCTGGAGGCGAGGCTATTGCCATTCATGCCGATGTAACCAAACAGTCAGATATCGACTACATGGTTGCCAAAACAAAAGAGGCATTTGGAGAGCAGGTGCATATATTAGTCAATGTCGCCGGAGGACTATTTGCCAGAAAGAAAATTGAAGAGATCGAGGAGCAATTTTACAACCTGGTAATGGATGTAAATTTCAAGGGGACTGTATTCGTTACCAAAGCCTTCAAACACATGATGACAGAAGGTGGCTCAATCATCAATTTTGCTTCCCAGGCAGGAAGAGACGGTGGTGGACCAGGTGCGACTTTATATGCTGCTTCAAAAGCTGCAGTTTCTGCCTTTACCAGAGGACTTGCCAAAGAACTGGGGCCTGAAGGCATCAGAGTCAACGCGCTTAATCCCGGGATGATTGCCACGAAGTTCCACGATGATTTCACCAAAGATCAGGTACGGGTAAATGTAGCAAATGCCACACCTTTGAGAAGAGAAGGCAGAGCGGAAGAAGTCGCTGATTTAGTTGCCTACCTGGCAAGTTGCGAGGCATCATTTATGACAGGAAATAATGTAGACATCAACGGCGGTCTGGCATTTTCCTAATATCGGTATAAATCATACTAAAGAAACACAAATTGTTAGATGTTATCACTTTTGGGGAGATATTGCTTAGAATGTCTCCCCCGGCTCATCTGCGCCTTTTGCAAGCAGATGTTTTTGAAATAAATGTGGGTGGAAGCGAAATGAACGTAGCTTCATCGCTTTCTCAGTTTGGTCTAAAAACGGGTATCGTTACACGACTTCCCGATAATCTGCTCGGTAAGAAAACATTGGCTACTCTCAAAAAATTTGGAGTGGAAACAAACTATGTCATAGAAGGTGGTGCCAGGCTGGGTACTTACTATCTGGAACATGGTACTTCCATCCGTAGTTCTCACGTAATTTACGACAGAGAGTGCTCGGCACTGTCGGAGCTAAAAACCGGGATAGTGGACTGGGATTCTATATTTGATAATGCCAAGATTTTTCACTGGTCAGGCATTACACCTGCGATTTCAAAATCTGCTGCTGAAGTATGCCTTGAAGCCCTGAAGGCAGCTAAAAAAAAGGGGATTACCATTTCTGCAGACCTCAATTACAGGTCCAAACTATGGAATTACGGCAAAGAACCTTCAGAGGTTATGCCTGAATTACTCTCTTATTGCGACATCATTTTAGGAGATATCGATACTGCCTGCAAACTTCTTGATATACCCGCTATTTCACCCGACTATTTTGATGAACTAACACTCCGACAAGCCTATCAAACGATGTTCGAAAAGCTTCCGAGTCTTGAGATAATGGCTACTACTTTAAGGATGAGAGAAAGTGCATCATACCATCGGATCTCAGGGGTCTTAAGCTCCAGATCAGACATCAACTTTGCAGAAATTTACCATATCAATCCTATCGTCGACAGGGTTGGAAGTGGTGATGCTTTCATGGCAGGACTACTATACGGATATGTCAATTTTGGTAGTGATTATCAGCGCATTATTGACTTTTCCACAGCTTCATGTGCTCTAAAACATACCATTCAGGGAGACATTAGCCTGATGCAGAAAGATGAAATATATCATGTAATGAACGGACAAGTAAACGGTAGCATTTCAAGATAAAACACCATGAATCATCAAAGAGAAACCGTACTTAATAACCTACGCAATCCCGGTATTGTTCCGGTATTCTTCCATGAAGACAGTGACTACTGTAAGGAAATACTTGCTGCCTGCTATGAGGCAGGAATCAGAACATTTGAATTTACCAACAGAGGTAAAGAAGCATACCCCGTCTTTGCAGAACTGGTAGCACACAGAGATGACAAATTCCCTAATATGAGCATGGGGATAGGATCAATAGTGGAGCCGTATACTGCATCTTTGTTTTTGGCAACTGGTGCAGATTTCATTGTTTCACCAATCTTAAACCCTGAAATCGCAAGACTTTGCAATCGTAGAAAAACACTTTGGATTCCCGGATGTGGTACGCTGACTGAAATCAGCAATGCAGAAGAGTACGGAGCATCCATTGTCAAGCTTTTTCCCGGACAACAATATGGTCCCGGATTTGTAAAAGCTATCAAAGGTCCATCACCCCGGTCGGAGATTATGCCCACAGGTGGTATAGACCTCAGTGAAACACTGATGAAAGAGTGGTTCGACGCAGGCATCTCATGCTTCGGTATCGGCTCAGCATTATTTGGTAAAAAAAGTGATAGAAAATCTCCGGATAAAATCCAGAAAGAACTGGAGCAGGCAATCGCTTTTATCAACACCCTCTAACTATTGATAACTAGATTATCCCGGGAATGAAACTCTTCTTTAAAAGTTTAATACTGATCACACTCATACAATTAGCATTGAGTGTCAATAGCGCCCTTGCACAACATCCTTCACTGATACTTACAAAAAAAGGTGTCTCAGCAATCAAAAAAGAATATCGGAGCTATCCGCTTTTCAGAAACAAGTATGAAACAGTAAAGGAAAAAATTGACGCTGTAATTCCAAGACCTATTGCGGTTCCCATTCCCAAAGATGCAGGCGGTGGATATACTCATGAAAGACACAAAGCCAATTATACTGAAATGCTGGAAGCCGGGACCTTATTCCAGATTTCAGGGGATGCAAAATATGCTGATTTTGTGAAGAAAATGTTAATGGCTTATGCTGATATTTATCAAAAACTCCCTCTTCATCCTGAAAGAAAACATAACCCCGCAGGTAAGCTCTTTTGGCAAAGTCTCAATGAGAGTGTCTGGCTGGTACACGTAGCACAGGCATATGATTGCATCTATAATTATTTGTCTGCAAAGGAAAGATCACGCATTGAAAAAGAACTGTTGAAGCCTTGCGTGGAATTACTCTCTACGCAAAACCCCGAAACTTTCAATAAAATCCACAACCACGGCACATGGTCGGTGGCTGCAGTGGGCATGGCCGGATTTGTGATGGGAGACCAGGATTTGGTAGAAAAAGCATTACTAGGTTTAGATAAATCCGGAAAAGGCGGGTTCTATGCACAATTGGACCAGCTTTTTTCTCCGGATGGTTACTACACGGAAGGCCCCTACTACCAAAGGTATGCGCTCATGCCCTTTGTTCTATTCGCCCAAAGCGTGGAAACCAATCAGCCAGAACTGAAGATCTTCGAGTACAGAAATGGTATTTTACAAAAAGCCGTCAATTGTATCTTTCAACTGTCCTACAATGGAAAGTTTTTCCCCATCAATGATGCAATCAAAGAAAAGGGAATAGATTCTCCCGAAATAGTCTATGGTGTTGACATTGTTTATGCACTTGAGCAAAACAGCTCTGAATTGCTGGCCGCTGCTGCCATTCAGAAGGATGTGATACTAAGCGAGCAGGGTCTGGTAGTTGCTAAAGCATTGAAAGACCAGCCTGCATTTAAGTTCCCCTTACCTTCTCAAACTCTTACCGATGGTAAAGCCGGCCAATCAGGTGCAATATCTATCATGCGAGATGGTAAGAGTAATGGTAAAACAGCTGTTTTTAAATATACGTCGCACGGACTGGCTCATGGACACTATGATAAATTGTCATTGATTTTCTATGATGAAGGCAATGAAATATTGGCAGATTATGGTGCCTCCAGGTATCTGAATGTTCCACAAAAATATGGAGGACGTTACCTGCGTGAAAATAAGTCTTTTGCTAAACAATCAATTGCTCATAACAACCTGATTGTTGACGAGATGTCACATTTTAATGGTAATTATAAATTAAGTTCAGCTCATCATCCTGATGAATATTTCAAAGATTTTGACAGTAACAAATCTTATCAGGTGGTCAGTGCCAAAGAACACAATGCATACCCTGGTGTAACGATACACAGAACACTGATGATCCTTTCCGAAACCTCCTTCAGTAACGACCTACTTGTTGATATTGTCAGAACGGAAGTGAAAGACGAAGCAACTCACACTTATGACCTACCCTACTATTATTATGGTCAACTCATCGAAACGAATCCTGTTGTTAGAAAAAATACAGACAAAATCGAAGTATTTGGCGAAGGAGCTGGCTATCAGCACTTGTGGGTGGAAGGTAAATCAGAATTTGGGAAGCTTCCCTCCTCCTTTACCTTTTTAAATCAAAACCGATTCTATACATTATCGATGGTTTCTAATGTAAATGGTACAGTTTACCTCAACAGAATCGGTGCAAATGACCCTGATTTTAACTTAAAAAACGATCCGTCTATTCATTTCAGAACCAGGACAAAAGATCTTTTACAGATCACACTGATAGAGCCACATGGCAACTACAATCCTGTAACTGAGGTAACGCTGGACTCATACAGTTTAGTAGCAAATCTGAATATTGAAAATGATACCAAAGAATATAGCGCCTTCAGCTTTAAGAAAAAGGGTAGTGATGCCTCATACGTAATTATCATTGCCAATCAGGATTCTGACAAGGCGGTACAACACACCCTTACCATAAACGGTATCGCATATGAATGGAAGGGACCGATATATGTAACAAGTAATCAGGAATAGTTTAATTTATTCGCGATGCTTGTCATACTTTTCATTCCTGAAATGATACTTTTACAAGTATGAACATAGAAGATATCATCAACAAAGGAACCTTTCACCCAGACAATTCACATCCGGAATATTCAGCTTTTAGTATTCCGCTATTCCTGAAATTTTTCAACGTAGAGATAGAGGTCCGATTTGATAACATTCCAGGTATGGAATCTGATCCACATGTCAATATTCTCGCAAAGATCGTCAATGAGCTAATCGACTTTGATGAATCAAACAGATTATGGCTTGAAGAAGAAGTTTGGAAGCATTACCTGCTTTGCGTTGAAACAACCAGTTATGGCATGGTAGATGACTCAGGGTTCGACGATGAAAAGGAGGCGAATATGGCTCATTTCAACATATACACACCTGCTGATGCGCTAAAAGCAATAGAACTGGATGAAGTAATGAGCGATATCAGTTTTACAGAATATTCTTACTTCAACCTGATTTTTAGTTGTCCCTGGGAGAATGAACACGGTATCTGGATCGGTGTAAAAAATCGTCAGTTTGACAGCATCCAATAACAACCAATTCGTATCCTTTACCTTTTAATGATGCAAAATGCCTCACTTAATGGTTTACCGAAAATAGTAAAATGACTAGTTTTACTTTATGGCAATTAAACATTTCCAAAAACTTATTACGTTCCTCCTTGTTGTAATCTCTTTTTCCTGTCAGCAGCAGGATCAGCGGCGCGATGATCAACCGGGACAGGCATTTAAATGGAAAGAAAATGCAGCTATTGATCCGGCAATTGCCAGGAGTCTGGACACCTTAAATTCTAATATCGAAAATCGGCAATACGGATATCTGGATGAGATTTTCATCGCAAAAGGTGATCGCATTATTTTCCAAAAGCAATATGATTTGAATTACGATTCAATCAGTTGGGGTAAATCAGGAAAGATGGGATGTGGTAGCAATATGTGTGAGGATTCCACTCAAATTAATCTATACAATTATTACCACCCAAAATACCATCCCTATTACTTAAAATCAAATCAACATTCGGTTCAATCCATTACCAAATCTGTAGTAAGTGCTATCGTAGTAAATGCCATTCTCAACGGACATATTGGAAGTATAAACGATTCTATTTATCCATATTTCAGCCACTACGACCTGTCTGATTCGATGCAACAGCATTTGAAATCTACAACACTGAAAGATCTGCTGACCATGCAAATGGGACTGGAATGGACTGAAGAAGGCCTCACCCTGGAATCAAAGTCTGATGTAACACAGATGGAATTATCAGATGACTGGATAGCCTATGTGCTGAGCCGAAAGATTGTCGCAGCACCGGGTGAACAATGGGTTTACAGTAGCGGTGTGAGTCAATTGCTTAGTCAAATCATCCAATCAGCTACAGGTAGAGACATTCGTGACTATGCCGAAGAAATGCTCTTCAAAAAACTGGGTATCATAGACTTTTACTGGAAAACTACACCTTCGGGCCTTTCCGATACCGAAGGCGGTCTATATCTGAAAGCCGGAGATCTGGCAAAAATAGGATTGTTGTATCAGCAAAAAGGACGGTGGGATGGAGAGCAACTTATTTCTGAAAAATTTATAAGCGAATCACTTGATAGACAGGTGAAAGACATCTATCAGGACGGCGGCAAAGAAGGATATGGCTATCAATGGTGGATATCGGTGCACGAGCCGCCTTTGAGCGTTGCACTGGGATATGGTAATCAAATCATGGTCATTATGCCGGAAAAGGAAATCGTTGCAATAGTATATTCATGGAATGTTTTTGACAATGGAGGCAGCTACGTTCTTGGAGACTTATTTAAACTTTTAGGTAAGATAGCAAAAACACCAAATTCATCAGTATCTAATGAAGATGGACAGTAATCAGTTGGAGCTGAGGAACTTTGATCTGAAGGATTGCAAAAAGCTTTTCTCTATTTATTCTGATGGTGAAGCGATGAAATATCGTGGAACAAAACCAATGAAATCTGTAGAAGATGCCCAAGCATTCGTAGAAAAACAAGTTGTCGAGAATAACACAGAGACCATCATCAGAAAAGCGGTGATTTTGAAAGCAAGCGATGAATTGATTGGCAGTATCATGATGCGTCATCCAAAGCAGTTCCCTGAAATATGTGAAATCGGTTATTCCATAGGTTTCGATTATTGGGGCAAAGGAATCGGTAAGGCAGTCGTGAACCTCATTCTAAAGACTTTAGAAGATAGCGAGCACATCAAGCAGATCAACGCATGGAGCCACAGAGATAATACAGCTTCCATCAAAATACTTCGTAGCTTCGGTTTTGAGCAAAAAAATCAGGATAAAAGTGCTGCACATTTATTGTTTATTAAAATACTGAAGTAGGACTTGTCATAAGGCTACTGAAACATGTCAGAAGCGATCAACTTACTTCAAATAAATTGGTTCTTGTGTTATTAATCCCGATAGGATATTAACTTTTCAAACAATCCACGGCCACCCAAAACCCATCAATCAGGTATTATACGTATCGGCAATATACCGAGTACTCGGTATGGAAAAAGCATGAAAAATTCCCGTTATTGCTCACAAAACACATTGTAGGAATCTTTTTGTGTCGGCACCACAAATGCCGATTTTAAAAACGAATTGAAAAAAGGAGAGTCATGAAATTGTTGTTAAAGTACTCAATAGTAATAATTCTGATCCAGGTAAATGTCACGATAGTCAATGGACAAAAGAAATATAAAGACTATGCTTATGTGCCGAGCGAGGTATTGTTTTATGATGACTTTTCCTATAATTTCAATGGCTGGACAACAGGCAACTCCACTAACAGAAAGATAAATTTTGTGGATGGAGTGTATGAAATTGAATCCATCAAAAAAGATTTCAATCCATTTATTTATCTCAATAGCAGTAAAGAGCATTTCACACTCGATGAATCACAGGACTTCCAGATTGAAATGGAACTAAAACTCATTTCAGGAAGTGAAACATTTGCCAACACCCTCCTGTTTGGTCAGGATAAAAATGGCAATAACCTGCGGTTTGGTATCTCGGGTAATGGAAAGTTTTTGATCTCTAAAAGAGTCAACAAACAATTCTCTAATTTCTTAGAATGGACACAATCAGAAGTAATCAAAAAAGGAGATTTCAATAAACTGACCGTTAGAAAAGCAAAAGGCAAATACTTTTTCTTTATCAATGAAGCATTGGTATATGAGATGAATTCCGAACCTTTTTTTGGTCAACAATTTGGTGTGTTGATTAATCAGCTTAGTAAGGCGCACGTTGATAATTTCATTATTGGATACATCAGCAAAGGGCAAAATGGTGTAACGTTTGACCAATATGAAAGAAAGCATCTCAAAACCGGCGCTTGGTCTTATCAAAATTATGAAACTGACAAATGGCTTCTCAACGAAAATTTCGATAATAATGACAATGGCTGGTCTGTCGGAACTTTCAACAACAACAGGTCCTACAAAATAGATGAGGGCCGCTATATCTGTCAATCATTAGAGAAAGGTGTTTTCCCAACCAGTCATATCAATAGTAACAACCTTTTCACGATTGATGAAAATAGGGATTTCCAGATCGAAAGCACCATCAAGTACTTATCGGGTATGGATAACAATGCTAATGCAATCATATGGGGAAAAGCAGATACTAAAAACCGATACCGTTTTGGTTTCTCGGGAAAAGGAGGACTGACTATCGATTATCAGGAAAACGGCACTTGGAAAACCATTAAATACTGGACCAATAACGGAAGTTATCGAAAAGATGCGTACAACAAGCTAACCATCCGAAAAGTATCTGACTATTTATACTTCTTTATCAATGAGGAATTGTTTTTTTCTGCAAAATACCTGCCATTATTTGGTCAAAAGCTGGGCTTTCAGGTAAATGAGCAAAGTACTGTATTCATTGATGACCTCAAAGTTTCATACATCAAATCCAGGGGGAAGATTTCAGATATTTCTCAACAACCTATAGCTGCCAAACAGGAGCAGCAAACCAATAAAACTGAAGCTAAAGAGCAAGCTATCAGTACTAAGCAACCGAAAACTGTTGCCAAGCAAACTAATAGCAGCGGCAGTACAAAAAATCAGGTAAAATACACTTATGTAGCTTTTTCAGACAAGCTACCAGCCTATCTCACCGCACAAAAAGCCTATGATGATAGAAACTACAGCGAATCGATAGTACAATCGGAACAGCTGATCAAATATTATCCCGAAGAAGCTCTACTGTACAAACTGGCTGCATTATCAAACATGCAATTACAAAACTATCAGCTGGCTATCAATCAAATTGATATGGCATATATCCTTGATCCGGTAAATTTCGAAATTCTATCCCATAAACTCATATTCTCGGCATTATTAGGTAAGCAAAATGAGTCTATCAAATACGCAGGTTACTTAGGTAAAATGGTCAACCAGGAATGGATGGACTACCTCACTAAATACATGGTGAATTGGCAGGTGGCCTGGCGTGATGCCAATCCGGAAGGTGCAAGACTCATCGGCGCATCGGTGACTCATCTCAAAGCGGAATTCAGCAAAAGCGATCAGAGCTACTACGAATCAGTTTTCAGAAAAATTTTCATCGACTGTAATGGCAAATACATTGCGCGCCCAACCAGAAGCCTTCAAAACAGGTTCAATGGAGCGATCCAAAAAATCTATGACCTGGGGCTTCCACGCGAAATGATGCACCGGGTGATGTATTTCATGTACAATGAAGCATTGAAGCAGGGCAGTAATAATGCACTCAGCGATGATATGAAATGGTCTCTTTATGATTTTGCCACACAATGGCTGGAGTCCCGGATGTGGGGTGAACAGGAAAAAGACAGGGTAGAAAACCCGTTTCTCTATTGCCGTTTTACTGACTCCAAATACAGATATTTTCTGGAAGCCGGAGATCATGAAAAAGCACTGGCTCTAAATAGTAGCAGATTGGAAATAGCTCAGAAGGGCGCCTTGATGAAGTTCGAATTGTTCAACCTGATCGGTGACAGGCTATATGTATTAGGTTATTTAAATCGCCGGCCGGAAGGAAAGTCATATGCGCAAGCTCTCGAAAATGTAGACAAACAATATACATCTCCGTTGCATGTCGCTAAATCCTACGGTGCTTTATCAAACTACTATAGAGCATACAACCCTCCCAAAGGTGTAGCCTTTGCTCAAAAACAGGTAAACTATCTACTGTCAACTGGTTATACATCAAGCCTCTCGCTGGCTTACAATGATTTAGGTACTGCCTATTTGATGAATAAAGAAACAGGCAAAGCAGTAGAGGCATATCTCAAATCAGCACAGACCAATATATCCGAAGGCGGTAAGGGAATTAACTATTACAACATTGCTGTTAGAATCGCCAAGGAGGGACTGTTAAATGAGGCTATTTCAATTCATCTCAAAGCGGAAGAGTCGATGACGAAACATCTTCAGACACTTGGCAATTTCAGTAGAAACAGATTCTACATCAACCTGTATAAAAACAATACTCAACTGGCACTTCTTTATCAGCAGGCAGGAGATTTCAAAGCATCTTTTGAAGCAATCGCTCGTGCTAAATCACTTGATCTGGCACTGAGTATCGACAAAAATCATCAGTCAATGCGCTTGGAAGATGTCCAAAAAATGTTGCTACCCGATCAGTTGATACTGCTTTACAGTCAACTGAAGTACAGAACACAAGATGGTGTTTTTATGATCTATGCCATTTCAAAGAATGATATTGTAGTAAAGGTACTAAGCGAAGTAAATGATAAGCTCGCTTATGATGGCTTGAAATCGGTGAGACAACGATACCGCAAATCACTGGAAGAGGTAGAAAGGGAAGTCGCTCGCAATGAATTGAGAGAAGCCAATTTCAACATGGAAGCTAATCGGCTCAATGCGGGAGATTTCAACCTGATGACCGAAAAGTTCCGGAAGTCACTGAAATCCGACCTGGACATTGTCAACAATGAATTTAGCCTGGCCTATTTCAATGCATTTATCAACCCCGTTGGAGAAGCTCTGGCTGGTAAAAAAGATTTGATCATAATTCCGGATGGAGCACTTTACTACGTGCCATTTGAGGCAATTAAGGATACTAAAGGCAACTATCTGGTCGAAAATTATGACATTTCTTACATCCAAAGTCCTGAAATACTGAAGGCTTTAAAGGAACGAAACTATGGGAATCGTAGCAAAACCATATTGGCTATGGGTGGTGCAAATTTCGATAAGCCCAATGCTGTTCCTCAGCTGATCGAGTCTTACAACGATATTGAAAAAATCAAGCTCAAAGTTTTCGAAGATATTGGCAACAAGAAAAGATCGATGAGACAATCATGGGTGAATATGGGCTATGGTGTAATGAAATACCTGCCGGGAACTGTGAAAGAAGTGAATTCCATCAAAGAAACAATTCCAACGGCTGATATTTTCCTGGGCAATGACATGTCAGAAACCAGACTCAACAAGATGTCTGCCGATGGTAACTTAGAACAATATAAGGTGCTGCATTTCGCCACACATGGCTGGGTAGAAAATTTCATTCCGGAACTGAGTGGCTTCACGATGACGCAGTTTGCCAATGAACAAAATGGTGAAGATGGAATCATCTACCTCCACGAAGTAGAAAATCTGAAGATTAAAGCAGATATGGTCATGCTTTCAGCCTGTCAGACGGCACTGGGAAAACAGCAAAGTGGCAAGGGAGTTTCAGGACTTAACAAATCTTTCATAAAAGCTGGTGCCAATAGTACCATTACCTCCTTATGGGCTGTCAATGACTATGCAACGAGTATTCTGGCGTCTGAAATGTATCGTCTGGTCTTCAAAGAAGGTAAAACTTATTATAGAGCCATCAATGAGGTAAAAAGAAACTTCATCAAAGGACGATATAACCAGGAAGGCCTGAAGATGGACAAAATCAGTTTTTGGGCACCCTTCATATATTATGGTAAGATATGAGATGTTTATGATCATCACCGGAGTTTGTTCCGGGTCGTTAATGCGAATTGATGAGCTTGCTGTTTAATTTTCGTAATGTTTATCCATTATAAATCGTCCGTTGTGCAGAGACATACTAAAATTAAAACTCAAAGCATCATATAAGAGTTATTACTAGTCAATAACGGACAATTAACGACCATGCGCTTACGACTACTCATACTTTCATTCATTTTTATCAGCACACACTGTTTCGCGCAATCGAAGCATCAGTTTACCTATGCTAAGCCTGAGGAAAAAGGCTATTCCAGTGAGAAACTTGAACTTCTAAAACAGCATTTGGAAAATAGCGGATCTTCATCTATGCTGGTACTGGTTGATGGAGACATTATTTTTGAATGGGGTGATACTGGTAAAAAACACCTGATCCATTCCATCAGAAAAGCCATGATGAACTCACTCTATGGAGTCGCCATCCGCGAGGGTAAGATCGATACATCCATGACACTTAGGGAATTGAAAATCGATGACATTGCGCCCTCACTAACTCCTGCTGAAAAAGAGGCAAGGATTGCAGATGTCTTAAAGTCACGTTCCGGAGTTTATCACAATGCTGCGGCTGTCAGCGCAGGGATGCTGAAAGACTTCCCTGAAAGAGGATCGTATAAACCCGGAGAACACTATTATTACAACATCTGGGACTTCAATGTGCTGGGTGCCATTCTGGAGAAGCAGACTGGAGAGAAAATTTATGATCTATACTATAATGAAATAGCCAAACCACTAGGCATGTGGGACTTTAAAGGAAAATACACCTCGGTCGATGGCGAATCGGAAGATGCCGAAATTCCTGACACTGATGGCTACTATCAGCTTGAAAGCAGTAAGTCTAAGTATCCGGCCTATCACTTCAGGATGTCTTCCCGTGACATGGCGCTTTTCGGCCTGCTATATATGAATCATGGTAACTGGAATGGTCAACAAATTATTCCTAAAGACTGGATAGACCAAAGTACCAAACCCTATTCAATATACAGTCCACAATATGGCAATGCCTATGGCATGCTGTGGCGCGTGAGAGTCCCCAACGAAAATACCCAAAGGAATTCCTTCTTTCACACGGGTGTGGGCATCCATATGCTGGGGATATATCCTGATTCCAAACTGGTAATGGTACACAGAGTAGATACAGAGGGTGATTTTGAATACAATGAAGGCGACCTTTACAAAATGATCAGGTTGTTATCAGGGTCTAAAGCCAACTGATCCTCGCGAAAAAGCATCCATGCTTCGATTGGATCGTTGCATGGATACTGATCCCATATTTTCTGATGAGAGGCGTGATTTAATGCTTAAGAATATCTTTTAATTAACCTTCGGTAATTGTCGAGACCCAAGATTCCTATTAAGGTTACAGAGAATAATCCCAGAATAGTCAATACTTTATTGCTGCCGAGTTGCGTAAACAACTCACCAAAAATCACCACGATTCCTAAGGTTATTCCAACTGCCAAGGCTCCCAGAAAACACCATAGGGAAGCTTTAAGTCTGGCAGAAACTTCCTTTTTATATGCTGCTGCTTCCTGAATTTTGAGCATAGTGTCGTTACCAAAGTCAGGGTTTGGTAGCATACGCGCTTCCTTTTTCACAATCCCGGCAACCAGTTCATCTTTGAACTCTTCTGATTCTTCCAATCGGTTATGCATTGTTCTTTTGTTTATTAAATTGACTTCTCACATTTTTCCTCGCCCGGTGTAAAATCACTTTCACATTGGCCAGCGTCCACCCGGTTATGTCAGAGATGTCTTTGAGTGAATTCTCTTCCAGGTAGAATAAATTAAGCGCCAAACTTTCATTGGCAGGTAGTAGCCGAAGTAAACGGCTAATTTGCTCGGTTTGATTTTCCAACTTCTCCTGCTCACCGCCAGCATCCTGATCGTTCACCGTTTTGTATTCTAACATCGATTGATCCCTTTTCAACTTTTTGAATCTCTGAAATGATTCATTTACGACAATTCTGTAAAACCAGGATTTGAATTTCGATTTGTTCTGAAATGATTTTAAGCCGTTAAACGCTTTTAAAAATGAATCCTGAACAACCTCCTCTGCAAACTGATCGTCTTTTACGATGGAGACAGCAATGTTGAATGCCATGTCTTTATACAATTCGATCAGATATCTGAATGCATTGGATTCTCCTGACAATACCCTCCGGATGTATTCGTCATCACGATTCATCTTTTCTGCTGGCTCCTATAAAATGATTGATGATTGCCGATAGTCCCAGGCATACTCCTATGATGAAAGTGATTAGAAACCCTTTAAAAAGTTCCATATCGTTTTCCAGATACCTGATCAGAAAGGCAATCAGCAGAAAAGAAATACTCATTCCGGTAGATAGCACCCCCAACTTCAGCCAGGGAAATACAAACCTGAATTTATTCCTTTTTTGAGTGAGAAATATCTCTTCAAGCTTTTCTCCCTTTTCGAGTAGATACAATCGTTCTCTGTCCCTGGCTTTCTGATAAAAATACCAGGCCAGGAAAACCGCAGCTATAATGGCTACTACGATGATGCAAAATATAATGGAAGCAATCATATTAATTATTTTAAAAAAAGTGGTCCTAATGAAAGATTTCTGATTATTTTGATTTTTCAGCAGTCATTTTACCATCCGGACCCTCCAAAATTAACCCGATAATCAACCCGGACTCATCTGTGGTAAAGGTAAGGTTCATTGTTTGATCCAAATCCATAAACCTGTGATTACCGAAGGCAATTATCTCTGCTTTTTGTCCCTGAGAATCTCCATAGAGCTTTGTCCCTTCTCTAACAATCGAAAGTATAAAATCGGGTGAAAACTTATAATCACCAACGTAAAGTTTTTGTTGTTGGGGAGTAAGTGCCAATGGAACACTCTGATCGAGTCTGCCCGACTTCACAGGCTGATGATCGTAACTGATCATCTGGGAAGGAAACCATCTACCGTCTTCGAGTAAAAAAACATTGGTAAACCTAGCTATCGTATTGTCAAACGAATGCCTTCCACTAACGATGGCACCATATAATCTTCCATCTTCTTTCAGAGGAAATACTTCAAAACTTTCTTCCTCCAACATTCTCTGATACAGGTTCTTACCGGTACTGCACAGATTCGTTTCCAGTGTTTTCACAAATGCCTCTTTCGTTTGGATCATGCCATCTTTGTCATGAAAAAATTGAAAATGCTCTGGCAACATCGATTCTATCTGTGACAGATTACATCTGTTAAATCCTACCTCAAACATCAGACTATCGAAAGATTTTAGTGATTTATAAAAATCAGATTCGTCTGATAGCTGAGCATTTGCCGAACCTATTAGTAGCATTGTACAAATTGTGGTCAATAGAAATTGTTTCATCATTTGATTCATCATAAACTAATTAAAAATTGAAATGATGCGCGCCTCACTCTCTTAGATGATTGCATTTGATGAAAGGTTACAACTTTCGTAAATATTTGTTATCTGGTTTTAATTAATGGTAAATCACTATCTTAGTAAAAGGTATCAATTACTATTTTAGGTCAACACTCAAAATCAACTCTCTTATGCATAAGATTCTCTTATCCTTTTTCCTTTTCCTGATTGTCGGGTTTTCCACAGTCGCTCAAAATATTCATTTCTCCGCCTGTCAGGGAAAGATGAATCGGCTCGACAGCATGCTAAACGAAACCAAAGACATCAATGTGCGGGATAATCGAGGCAGGACTTTGCTGCATTTCGCCATCGGCTGTGAGCAAAAGGAAGTATTCCAATATTTGATGGATAAAAACATTGATTTCAGGTTAGCTGATAATCGCGGGGCTAGCCCTCTTTCTTTAGCCGTCAGGAACAATAATCCATTCTTTGCCAATGCACTCCTGAAGCTTCATTCTAGGGAAGAGATAAGCGGGGATTATGGAGCATCTCTATTGGAAAGAGCTGTACTAAGTACAAACCTCCCGGTTGTTAAGCAATTAATTGAAATGGATGTAGAGATCAACAAGGCCAATAACAGAGGAAATACACCTCTGGAGATAGCGATCAGAAAAGATGCGAATGACTTAACGGACCTGCTGACTGCTGCCGGGGCTGATCAAAGCAAAGTGAGAAAATTTAATATGAAAGGAACCTATCTGGGACAAAAATCAGTGGGCCTCAAGCCTGAAATGTTTGCTCCCAACGTCATCTCCACTGAAGATTTTGAATTTGGTTCCGTCTTCAACCAAGCCTTAACGGAATTTTACTATACTATAAATGTGAAGGGAAGAGAAGAGATTCGCTATTCCAAACTTGAAAAAAACCAGTGGACCAAACCGGTCACCATCCTTTCACATGAACGATATGGCTATAATGATCCGTTTCTTTCTCCTGATGAAAACCGATTGTATTTCATCTCAAAAAGAGCAATTGACGGCAAAGGCCCTTTGAAAGATTATGACATCTGGTATGTCGAAAAGGCAGAAGATGGATGGTCAGAGCCAATCAATGCGGGTCCTGCCATCAATACCAATAGCGAAGAATACTATATTTCGTTCACCAATGACGGAACAATGTACTTTGCCTCCGACAAGGTAATACCGGGACAAACAGGTGAAAAAAATCATGACATCTATTATTCAAAATTCGTAGATGGTGAGTTTCAGGAGCCGATAGCGCTGGGAGACGCTATTAATACCGAACATTATGAAGCGGATGTTTTTGTAGCTCCTGACGAATCCTATCTAATCTTTTGTGGCACCAGACCAGACGGACTGGGTAGAGGGGATCTCTATGTCAGCTTCAAAAATCCTGATGGCAGCTGGTCGGCCTCTAAAAATATGGGAGCGCCTGTTAATACAAAAGGTCATGAACTTTGTCCATACGTTACCATCGATGGCAAATATCTGCTTTATACCAGTAATGGAGACATTTATTGGGTTAGTACAGACATATTGGATCAGTATAGAAAGTGATAAACAAATCATCTGAGATGATGGAAGTTTTGGGGTCAGGAAGGTACGGTGATCGACAGGTATTGTTTGTAAACCAATGAATTGTAAATACAATATCAAATTAGTTCTCTATAATGGAGATGACATAAAAGTGCAAAAATCATTCATATGGATCAGCAAGAAGGCAGTAAAGAATTAAATCGTAGATTGCCAGCATAGAACTTTGTAAATCTAAACTTTATAACGCTATGAAAAAGAAAAGTCCGGCTTTTTCCTATCAGGCTGCTATCAAATCATTCACACTGAAGAGAATTATTGTCAGTGTTTTGATACTGATCATTTTTATGGTCACCCATTTTGTATTTGCAAACGGCTTTTTATTTGTGTTGATTGTAATGGGTACTGCAGCAGTCTTACTGAAGTTTTTCGATGGAGAAAAGGGCTACTTTTTCCTTGGCCTTTATGCTCGAATAGTATTGATAGCATGCTTCATGAGTCTTGCCTTATTTTTTTCGATCAATAAAATATACATTCATATTTCTAAACAGGCGGGTAATAAGATAGCGACTGAAATATTGGCTTTCGAACAGGAGAACGATCGCTACCATGAAACACTTGATGAAATAGAAGACGATCTACACTTTAATTTCCTTGAGTCTCTTTTTTATCGCAGGATAAATTATCAAAGCCTGGAAAAGAGTTTTGAACTGACATCAACCTCTCTTCTGTATCAGGAAAAGTTAATCTATGACGTAGAGTTTATGTGCTGGATGTAAAAAAATCAGTTTTTGCATTCTAGAAGCGATTCCTATTGCAACAAGCATCAAAGATATTCTGTTTTCCTAATAATGTGCAACTTCGACCATCGTGTATCTGGTATGCCAGAGACTTTTTCAGTAAGCCCTATTTACGCTTTAAATTTGTATTAATTTACAATTGCTTTACACTTATTTACATGAATTAGATTGCCGGTAGCATCATTGATTTTAGGTTTGCTCAAAAGCATTCATCATATGAAATTAAACTATTCCTTTCTACCTCTATACGCATTGGTTTTCACTGTATTCTTAGTGATCTCCTGTAAGGGTAAACAGGAGCCTCTCGCAACCGAAAGTAAAACAGCTGATGTATCAGATACAACTAAAAATATCAGAGAGGTAACTCCTTATGTGGTAACTGACAGCATCGTCAGGTCAATCTATGAAGATACCAAGGGCAACCTATGGATTGGCAGAGTGAAGACCGGACTCAGCAAGTGGAATGGTGAAACGATGACACATTTTTCCATGAAAGATGGGTTGGCTGACAACCAGGTGAGAACGATCCAGGAAGATCAGGCAGGAAATATGTGGTTTGCCACTGGCAATGGAGTCAGCAAATATGACGGACAGCAATTCACTTCTGTTGTCAGCAATTTATCATTTCCTGCCGTTGGTTTCACAAGAAATAACTGGCCGGCAAAAACCGACGGATTGTGGTTTAATGGCGAAAAAGAAGGGGGTATTTACCACTATGATGGCAAGATGCTTTCTGTCTACGATTTTCCGGAATTACCCGAAGATCACGAATCATTTAGTATTAAAGGAACCGTCACGGGTATCAGTCACGGAAAGAGAGGTGTTATCTGGATGGCTAATTATGGTGGAGTAATCGGTTACAATGGTGTTGAATTCACCTACATCAATGAGCGGCGATTTAAATATCATGTCAGGAGCCTCCATGAAGACAGTAAAGGAAGACTGTGGATTGGGAATAATGGCATAGGTGTGCTTCTGTATGATGGTGATACAACTATCAACTTTAGCAAGCAACAGAAAATATATGATGTCGGAGGCAGTGATGGCGGAGGTTTGTCGCCTCAGGGCACATTGAATCATGTCTTTTCTATTACTGAAGATTTGGCGGGAAATATTTGGTTTGGAGATCGTGACACAGGTCTTTGGAAGTATGACGGCACAGGAATGACTAACTATGGATTTGATGACGGTATCAGCAATACGTTCGTCTGTGCATTGCATACAGACAGAAAAGGCAATCTATTGATTGGGTTGGGAAACGGTGACGTATTTAGATATGACGGGGTGTCGTTTGAAAAGATGTTTTAGCAGATCTATTGGCTTCCTGCAATAAAACAATCAGTAAAAACCTCCTCATCTTTCGATAAGGAGGCTTTTAAACTGACCTGATTTTAACTACTCAAAAAATACAATTCTACAGCCAATAAGATTTTAAGGAATTTTGAGATCAATTTGATGCATTCAGGTAAAAAACAACATCTTCAAATACATATCCGTGAGCACCATCTCCTAATTCATTAAGGTCATAAGTATAAATATGATCTTTTCGATCGGCGTTATAATAGCTGTAAATAGCAACTCCTCCACTACTCCTGGCTCCTCCCATTACGCCTTCGAAAACCCAGTTTCCAAATCTTGTTGGTGGAGTGGCCGGGTTTGTAATTACAGTACCTAAGTAGTAACCGTTAAAATCATCTTCCCACGTCTGAGCAGGCCATAATGGTCTCCACTTATAGTAGGTGTTTTCTGCAATTAAAGGGTGATTTGATGGTCCAACAACACCTTTTGACAAAACTCTGTCGTAATGGTCTTTATCATACCATCTGGTCACAACATTGGTCGAAGAGTAAGATTGATTAGCACTTCCTAAAACTAATTCATGTGTAAATCCATACTGTAATCCCTCGTTATAGTTTGTTGTATAAAAATGGCTGTCTCCATTGTAAAATCTATGGATGATCGTAGAAGTAATCTGACCGGAACCCGAACCACTACCGGACCCAGAACCGCTACCTGATCCTGAGCCGCTACCAGCCCCTGAACCCGAACCACTTCCATCAGAGAATTCATCGTTGAGAAAATCATTCACAATTTCATTGATAGTGCTGCCATCAGTTCTGGCATTGTTGAGCACCTCCTCATTTTTTTTCAGGAATGCCTTAAATCTTGCATTTATTTCATCTAATTCTTTGACGGTAGATTCGACTTCTGCTACCACTGGCTCTTCATTGCTGCAGGAATAGCTAATTGATAAAAACAGGAGTAAGACAATTCCTAAAGTACTTTTTAATTTGATCATAATTTTATTTTTGTTTTAAAGAGCATCTGAGCTACCAATCCAGGAATTTTATCATAGCGAATAAATACAATCTCAGTTTCCAGGATTATCAGGACTCAAATGCCTGTTTCTACATTGAAGGGACCCACTTGCTTCTTTTGTTACCTCTCTTATTTGATCTTTTTTCAGGAAATGAAAGGATCACTGTTCATTCCCTCATTCACAGCTTTATTTCTTATGATAGTTGGCAAAACCAAACGTGCAAATTAACTTTTGATGCCGATGATGGCGTAATTGCCGTGTCCCGGAGACTGGTCACGGTATGTATTGAGTGATCAACCTTTCGGGTCGACGCATTTTATGTCTTGCTAACCTGTGATAAAATAAATGAACTTAAAATTCAGGACGATTCAACTGTGAGTTTGACCATCTCCTGATTTATGATTTTTGCGTCTTTGCCAGCCTGATTACTGAGTAGTTTACTTATAACACATATTTATTTACTTATCCTGTGGATATATTTTTACTGACCATTGATTTTTTTCTCAGAAAACGCACTAATCTACTTATCCCACACACTAATTTACTTTCCTGGCACACATATCTACTTATCCCGCGCACATATCTACTTATTTTATGGACTGATTTTTAATTATTGCGCACTAATCTACTTATCCCGTCCACTGATTTGGTTTGCCCGCGCACCTATCTACTAATCCCACGTACATATCTACTTATTTTTGGACTGATTTGCTCTGACCATGGACGAAATTTAGCTGATATGAGTGTTTTTTTCATGATTTGCTTACTTATCTACTAATATGGTGTTTTTGGTTTCGATTTTTAAAATTATCTGTAGACTACCACTTTGCCAGACTAGAAATCGGTGTAGATTAAGTTTACTTATTCAATAAACTCAACTATTTTAATCCATTGCGTTTTGTCTAGCTGAGCATAATTTGGATAATATTTATCCTGAAGTGTAATTTCTAATTCTGGTCTTTGCTGAAGACCCAGCAAATTGATGAATGTATTAGCCAATAAGCTTCGATCAATTACATATCGGTAATCTCCGGGCATGATTTTAGTAACTAATTCCAGGTAGTATTGCCCCCTGCTATCTTGTCTTTGCCTAATCCCCAAAAACTGTAAACTACTGGAACAATTATTCTTAAGCTCATATTTCACATTTATATCCCAATCGGTTCTTGAGCCGGCATAAGCGCCGGTGCGCGTGTAATAGTAATCTACGGTGTTGACATCAATGTAGCCTCCACTTGATAAATAATAACAGTCAGACATATCTTTTGGTGAAAAGTCCCGATCGATTACATTGTAGATTGAGTCGAGGTGTCGGTTTAAATTAGCCAGATAGTTTTTTCTCCGTTCTTTTTCCATCCTTTCAGCCGCCATTGTTTCCATTGCTTTTAGCGGTGACATTTCATTACTGATAGTCATCCCTCTTAATGAAAAACTCATTGCCACGTTGCTAATTGACTTATCCATTGCAGATCCATAATTCTCAAGAACTAAATCCATTTTAATATCAGCCTCTGCATTCGCTGATAAGCGTAGTTTGCCTTTCCAGCCTCCGTTAATCGTATCATAAGAACTGGTGCAACGGTCTTGTACTACATTTTCATTGACGATCTTGCGAAAATTCGACAACTTAAAGATCTGTGGATCTGAGGTAATTATATTAAGAGGATTCTCAACGTCGATATCCGCGTAGCAATCACAATCAGCGAAAGCGGAAAAACGGATAACGGACTTACCCTTAAAAGTGCCAATTTGAAAACTTCTCCTTTCTGTCTGGGGCAATGGCCTGGTTTTCAGATGACTTTTCGCCCCAAAATTATAGATGGCTCGTTTTGAAAAGCCATTCCAAACAGGCTCATAACCGAAAGGATATTTGCCATTGATGTCAACTGCAATATTTTGTGTCAGGTAATATCTTGTTCCTTGCGGATCAGCTTCAGGAATAATGTCATGTTGATAAAAGTCCTTTTTATTAACAATTGACAGCCCCATATCCGCTTTGAAATCCTTCCAAAACTTTTTTGGTTTTTTCTGAGAACAGGCTGGTGTAGAATTGGTCATGATTATCAAAATCAGACTAAAGATTACAAGGTACTTTTCATCAGTAATTAGTTTCATATCTTTTATTTTAAAGCTGATAAACTGGTGAACTGCCCACCTCCCCTGTTTGGCAGTCCACCGAATTGATTGCGTAACCAGTGTTTTGTCTGTTATCAATTCGATCTTTCTCATTCTGGATAATCGTGAATCTCAAAATCATTTTTCGGCCTCAAAAATCTCCTTTACTTCTGAGGCGGAAAGAGGTCGGTTATAGATTCGGATATTGTCCATATGTCCCTCAAAATCAAATATCCCAGGATTTGTATCTATTTCACTGTAGTCAGAACCTATTATCAAGGTATTGGCATCCATGGCTCTGGAAAGAAATGGGTAGAACTCGTAAAAGCTTCTGGATATTTCCACTCCATCTACATAAATGAAAGTTTCTTCCGTATCACCTTTATACACGAGCACTACATGGTGCCATTCAAAATCAACCAGCAAAGAACCCGCATTAGCCGGATAGATTCCATAATCACTGACACAGCAAGCTCTATCTGAACTGTTACTCACGCTATGAATAAAGGTGGTATTATTGAAACCTGCTACAAATTCATTAAATAAAGGGGTACTTTGATAGGGTACTGCTACCAGTGCGCCACCTACGTTCGTCCTGAGCCACAATGAAATGGCACCATGCACTACCCCTGGATTCTGATTAAAAAGCGGGTTACCATCAAGCTCCATATAAGAGCCATTCCCTTCAAAGTTTAAGTAATAGCCATCCAAAGAAGAACTGTCAGTACTCAAATAGGCATTTGCTTCAAGAACCGGAAAGTTATTTAGTTCATCAACGCCAACTCCACTATTGAAGGTATAGTAAGTTCTTAACCCCACCGAAACTACTATTTCATCAGGACTTCCACTTCCGCTAATCACTTCTGTCTTCACGCCTATTGATTTGTTTCCACCATTGGAAGTAAGCAAGAGCGTGCCTTCATATACTCCATCATCCAGCTGACTGCGGTCACAAAATATTTCAATTTCTTCATTGCTATCTGCATTAAGAAGCCCTGTTACTTTGCTGACCGATAGCCAATCCTGATCCGTTGTTAATTCCCAATCCAGCGAGTTGTCACCGATATTCTCGATGACTATGTCTTTGAACCTTAACTTGCTGCTAAAATCTATAAATTCCTCCTCTACAAACAGTACTGCTTTATTGACGTTGTTTTTCGAAACACTAATGGGGATCGTTTTTGAATCTTTGTCGGGGATATTTACCAGTACCACTGCGGTATGTTGCCCAAAATCAAGTAGATTTCTATTCACAGCAATTTTCACGAATACCTCATTTTTACCAGGTACCAGCACTGAAGTTTTGTCAGCTGACAGCCAACCTTGTGTAGACTCTATCTTAAATTCGATAGCATCGGACCCCAGATTTTTTAATGACAAATCAAAAGATGGGGTAAGGTCACCAAAATCAAAAACCGAAGGACTGATTGCAATTTGCCCCAGTGGTTTAAGAGTGACATCACCATCGCTGGACTCCTGCGACCTAACTGTGATCCGTACAGAATTAGTTTCATATAATGGGTGAGATGCCTGAATTGTGTAGGTACCCGGAATCAAATTATCAAAACTGTATAATCCATCACTTTCGACGGTCTGAGAACCCCGTTCCTGTCCATTTAACGAAACAATTGCATCTTCAACGGGCTCCCCATTTTCAATGTCAACAACTCTTCCGCTAAGAGCTCCCTGAAAATCCGCTTCACTTCCTTCTTCATTGCAGCTATTCAATAGTAACAGGTTACAGAGAATAAGAACAAACAGGAAGCCTGGTATATACTGAAGATATGTTTGCCTGGTATTCATTTCAAATATCTATTGCTTAGTTTAAAATAACCTGAAGTGCAGCTATTGTCTGGCATTAAAGATTTCCTTTACTTCTGAGTCTGATATTGGGCGATTGTAGATACGGATGTTGTCGAGCAGACCTGAAAAATGACCAAGATTACCTCCTGATCCATTGTTATAGTCCGCACCAACCCTGGATGTGTTGCCAATTAATGTACCGTCAATTAAGTATTGTTCATTACTCAATAGAATCCCGTCTATGTAAAGACTAACATTTTTACTGGCACCTTCATAAGCCAATGTCAAATGATGCCAATTGTTGTCATACAGCAGATCACTTATTTTCAAACCAAAATACCCCCAGGTCCACCAGTTCAAATGATAATCAAAACTATGGTAGACTCTGGCATTCGAGAGTCCTGCGATGAGCTCATTCTGTTGATCATCATCCGCTCTTGGAATTGAAAATATGGCGCCTTCTCCCGATGATTTTATCCAGAATGAAATAGACGCATGAATTACTTCCGGGTTTGTGTTGTTGATCGGGTTTCCTGCTATCTGAAGGAAGTCATCCACACCATCGAAAGAAAATGATTTTCCATTCGAATTAGGTATGTCATTTGAAGGACTAGCGCCAAAATTGACTGCCTCAAAGTTATTCATCAGATCTGTAACTTTATCGTCATCAAAGGTATAATAAGCCCTCAGCCCTGAGGTAACTACTATGCCTCCCGGATCGCCAGCATTTGGATCAACAATCATCTTGATGGCCACATTGGCACTTCCTCCATTTGACGTGAAATTAAGCTGACCATTATGATTCCCTTCGTCTTGGTTGGCTCTGTCTACAAAAACAGTGATATTCTGGCTATTTCCCGGAGGGACAGATCCATCCGGTTGATCTGCAGATATCCAGTTTTCACCAGCACTTAATTCCCATAACAGCGAAGTACTTCCGGCATTGGTTATTTGTAGTGTTCTACTCCTCAGGGACTTTCCAAAATCCAGTGAGCCATTCCCAATGATTAACACTGGTGCATTGTTACTTAATTTACTTGCGAGTACCAGTACTGTTCTGTTGCCTTTTCCTGGAACATTGAAAACAATGCTACCCTGAACATCACCTACATCCAATCTCCTTCTGTCAACGGTGACAGTCAATAAATCGCTGTTCTGTGCCCCCAGTATTCCTTGTCCTTTACTCACTGTGATCCAGTCTGCAGAGGTTTGGATTTCATAATTGATGGTGCTAGTTCCGGTATTAGTAAAAGTTACATCCAATTGGTTAATTGCCGTCGAAAAGTCCAGGGTCGTTGGCTTTACCTCAAGAGATGAAACTGGAATTATTTCCAGATCTCCTTCTGCTGTCATCATTGCCTGTACTGATACCTCCGTGCTGTTAGTTTCGAACTGACTTTTACTGGCTGTAATAGTGTAGGTTCCTACCAATAGGTTTTCAAAACTGTACGTACCATCGCTACCCACAGTTTCTGACCTCCTTTCCTCTCCGGTTAGAGAAATAGTCGCATCATTTACCGGCTCTCCCGTTAAGGCATTTGTTATTCTACCTTCTAAGGATCCTGTCGGAGCTCCTCCAAGATCATCAGAACATGAGGACAATGACCATGTACTTATTAGTAAAGCTAATAAGTAAACCAGGTTCAAATTAAATGTGTGTTGTTTCATATCGATTAATTTTTTGAAGGTGTGTAGAATTCTAATTCCTGCAATTTGTTCCTGGCAATTTGCCAACCGGGTTTGAGCTTTAAAGCTTCCTGAAAATCACTTTTTGCATTTGCATGATCTCCCAGGATAAAAAAGGCTGTACCTCTTGCTAAAAAATCAAAGTGATCCTGAACCTCTTTGTATTCAATTGCTTTTGAAAACTCTCTAATGGCCAGCCTGCTGTATCCCAGCCCTAAGTAAGCTGTACCCTTTTCACTGTAAGCAGACCAAAGTGTGGAATCGAAAAGTATTGCTTGTTGTGCATCGTTTAAAGCTTGCTTATACAGTTTAAGCTCGTTATAGTATTTTGCCCGATTTCTGTATGCGGCCGGAAAGTTCTCTTTGTATTGGATCGCTTTTGTGTAGCATGCTATCTTATCAATTAAATTTTCATTTGCATCAGCGGTTATTTCAAAACCTTTTTGAAACCACTTTTTGGCAATGGAGCTGTAGTCTGCACTCAGTGCAATAGCCTGATACCTGCTATCCAGAAGATGCGCGTTTTTCCAACCCTTTTCCAAAGCACTAATTCTTTGATCGGTAGGAGGATGTGTTTCAGATCTGGATGTAAATGGCATAGATCTGATACCGGCCAGGGTTTCATCAAGTGAGGCACCCATCTTTTTAAGAATAAATCCTGCAAATTCATCGCACTCCAACTCCTTAGATGGCCTGCTTCCCAAATCTGACAATGTGTGCCCATTAAGATGATGAGCGATTTCATGTGCAATGACGCTAACAGCAGCCCAATTTGTTTTGGATTTGAGATTAATCCCTTCCAAAAACGTCCTGTTGATCAACAAATAACGCACTGTGTCTATAATTCCGTCAGTCCTGTCAATAACAGCTCCTGCATTTCCAATGTTAGCGCATTCCTTCACTATAAAATTTGGAGTAAGCCCCACCTGAGACATAATTTCCTCCACAGTGTCCTCCGCCTTTTCAGAAGAACTAAACTCGTATTTGATGCATAAATCATCAATTTTGAAATTGTGCTGATTCCGGGAATAATAGCAAAAGGCTAATCCTTCCTGCTGCCGGGCAGTGGTACAACTGATAAAAAGTAAAAAGGATAATATGTTGAAAAATGTAGCGCGCATCGTCAGTTAGAAACTATATTGAATACCTAAAGAATTGTTGGATGCATAGAGCGAGAACATACTTTTTTGATCGTTTAATGCGTATATATTCTTTTCAGAGGATGCAGCATCAACAACATTGATAACCCATAGCACAACTGCTGAAATAATGCTAATTCTACCCATCGTCTGCCATTGATTTCTATTTTTAAGGAAATTGTTGTAGGAAATCAGGTTTCCGGTTGCGAGAGCCAATTGCGCATTGTTGCTACTATTGTTAGCCTGGCTAAACCCTATTAATGCCAATCCACTTAACGCTACAAAACCTGTAGCAAATGTAGTTGCTTTGACAGGTTCGCGATTGTAAAACTGTCCCCAGGAAGGAACGACCAACGATCTGCGAACAAATCCAATTGCCTTTAATCTCCCGGGAGATTGATCTTCTCTGGCATACTGTGTTCTAAGCGCATAAAGCACATGGCGTTTATTCTTCCAATTAGCTTGTTCTACTAACTGTACATTGAATGATTTCTTTCCAAAATCAATTGTGATCGATTCTTTGTTTTCAATTTTCCTCAGTAAATCCGGCCCAATAGTCTTGAGTCTTTCCCTGGCAACCGCTACTTCTACTCCTCCCCGCGATGCAATGACAATCAATGCCTCGACGATCGCATCCTGATAGGAATTTCCACTTCCTGTATAGTATTTAAAAGGTGCCTGATGATGATTGACCGGTGGTTTTCCAAGCCAAGAGGGAGGTTGACAAAAACAAGCAAAGTGAAAAAACAGACATAAAAGCGTTACAAGGGATTTGATCATGAATTTGTATTTGATTTCTTTATGAAAAATTTTCTATCAGTTATCTCATATCAGATTCATCCAGACTTTCAACTGTAGTTTGAATGTCTTCTATAAGTTTCTGTGCAAATTCCCGGTCTGTATAAGCTGTGCCGGGTACTTCCAGAACCTTATCTGATATAAGGCTCTCGAGAGTAGAGGCCTTTATTGAGAATAGTACCCAGGCATGGTAATCGGCGTATTGAGGATATGATTCTTTATGATAATAGAATCCTTCTCTTATGAGATTTGTAAAGGTAGCTTCGGTAAAGAATTTGAAAATATACTCTCTGAATTCATCTCGCTCCAGATCGGTCATTCTAAGGTTCTTTTTAGCAGAATCCAAAACTCTTGATCTGATCATCGCTGCAATGACAGCTCTCAGGTTATCAGATGCAGCTCTTACCACTTCCATAGGTCTGTATCCATACTCCTTGCCATTTTCCCTGTAATAGGCTGGCAATACCTCTTCGCCAACAAACAGGTATCTGCCTGCACCTCTATCGCCTCCATCTTCACCTGGGAGGTAAAGGATCTTTTTGCCTCCTTCCCAGCCGGTATAGTTTGGTTCCTGACTGCTTCTTTCTGAAATCTGCTGACAATAGCTGCTGCTTACAAAGAAGAGGTTAATTAATGTGGCAAATGCGGCAATTTGTATTGCTGAAGTGCTGGTAATTTTCATAGTGAATCAACTTAAATGTTCAAGTAAAATTCACCAGATTGGCAGGAATTTATTTCATGAATTTAATAAACCCATTAAGAAGGGGTGAAATCGAATTAAAGCGGGTTAAATTGGAATTTAAAGTTGTTACCTGTTTAAATAATCGGGAGTTTATCCATTACTTGCTTCCTGTATTTATCGCCAACTTTCACTTTGTACTGCTCTAAATCCAGCGTTTTTAGTGAATTTTCAATATGGTCGGCATCATCTATTAATTTCAGGTATTTGAGGTTTACGGTATTAAATCTGGAAACCCTTACTAAAAACGGGTAGAAACTAAGTTTCTTTTCCAGCACGTTTAGCCCATGACTGGTGACGTACTTTTTATTTTGATGCTCTTCTTTATTTTTCACTATAAATTCTGCACCGCCTTGTCCTTTGTTGGATGTTATGAGTATGATATCGTCCAGTAATATTCTGATTTTTTTGCCTGCTGACCGAAGGTAAATCCGATCATTAAATATCTTCAGGTTGCCTTTTATTTCTGATTGTTTTTCTACCTTTTTACTTTTCGGTTTTACTGTCTGTTCCAGGTCAAGTTGTTTGACAGCCCTTAGCAGCGCTGATCTGATTTCGTTGTTCGTGAAAGGTTTATTGATAAATGCTATGTGATCGGTTTCTACTGAGGCATTGAAAGTTTTCTCGTCTTCTTGTTGAGTCAGGTAGATAATAAAAACTTCGGATATCAAGTTTAATTCTTTGGCTAACTGAATACCGTTCATTTCTCCTGCAAGACGTATATCCAAAATAGCAATATTCGGCATCATTTCATTGCAGGCTATTAAAGCCTTCTCGCCGGATTTAAATGGTCCCATCAGCTGATTGAACCCATATTCTTTCAGACGATCCAGCAGGTCGTAAGCTAATACTGCCTGATCTTCTACAATCATAATATTTGGTGATTTATTAAGCTTACTCATCTTTAGGAATAGATAGTTTATACGACAAACCGGAAGCTTTACTTTCAACGCTGATGCTAGCCTCCAGGCTTTCAGCCAAAACTTTAATCATACTAAGTCCGAACGAACTTGCATTATAAAAATCAAAATCCGGAGGAAATCCATTACCGGAATCAGCAATAATCAATTCCAGACTGTCATTTCCCTCTTGCAAAGAAACTGTAAATACTCCTTCGTCACCTTTAAATGCAAATTTACAAGCGTTGATACATACTTCATTGACAATTATAGCAATATCAGACGCTTGCTTACTGGAAACATCTAACTTGCCACAACTAACACCTACCTGGATATTATGATCAAACCCCTTGAAAGACTCTATAGTATTGCATACAATTCTTTCCAGATATTCACCCATGTCCAGCTTATTACTTCGTTTCGAAAACAACTCACCGTACAATATGCCAATAGTTTCCATTCTTAACCTCTCTGCCAACAATACTGCCTTCACTTCAGAATTTTTAACTGATCTGTACTTTGCATTCAACATTCCGATAATCGCAGAGAGCGAGTTTTTTGTAAAATGAAACCCCTGGTCACTTAGAAGTGCAATTTTTTTGTTCTTCTTTTCAAGCTCGATGTTATTTTGGTCGAGCTTATCGTTTGTCAAATTTAGCTGTCGATTAAACCCCTCTTTTAATGTATTCAACTCCGACAATTGATCGTTCTTGGTTTTTAGTCTTTGTTGCTGGATTATCAGAACTATCGAAAACACCAGGAAAAAAATGATAAACCCTTTAAATATGAGAGACTCTTTTTCCGATTGTTCAGCTTTCAACCCGGATAATTCTGCCTTCTGCCTTTCGGCAAGCTTTTGTTCTCTTTCAAGGGAAAGTTCATATTCATGTTTTAATGCCAGCGTTTCTATTTTTTCTTCATTAAAAATCGAGTCTTTCATAAAAGACCACTTTCTGATCGACCTATATGCACCTTTGTAGTCTTCTGACTTGGCA
>JBCBHL010000020.1:0-38339 GCA_038525605.1 Bacteroidota bacterium | reverse complement strand
TTCTCATCCTATTGCTATGCCAAGAGGAGGTGAAATTAATATGAATTTAGCCGATGGGAACTTAGCATCATTTACACAAACTGTATCATTACAAGGTTCTATTGATGATGGTGCGACATGGATTACAATAGCGGAATCAGATTTTACTCCTACAGCATATCCTGAGTTTGACGAAATAGAAATTCCAGCTGAGCTCTGGGGAGATGCAACTAGAATCAGAGTTATTTATAATGAAGATGGTGCTGCTGATCAGGGAGAGAATGTAATAGATTTCGGTTTTGGTGACATCACAGGAATTAGCTCTGTAACAGGAAACAGGGAAATGAGAAGTATAGACGATCAATTAAGATTTCCTTCAGTTTCTTTAGAGTCATTAGAGAGCGACGACTTTTTGGTTGGTGAGTCATTTTTTATTGAATACAATGCAACAAACTTCCCTGATGGTACTGAGTTTGGTATCGTATTAAATGGAAATGATACGTCAGCTGTGATTGGACAAGGTGGCGGAATTGGATTGGATTCAATAGAAGTAACGCTTCCAGCTTTTGCTTTCGAGGATAATGGTTCTGGTGCGGCATTTTACAATGAGATTGAAATAGTCGCTTATGATCCTGGTACCAGTGGAGGACTAATCCTTGACACTGAAGTGAATATAGACATGGATGATCAGTTCCTTGTTATTGAAGGAACAAATGAGGAAGACGGTAATTATACTTTTGATCTGACAGGAAACAGAAGTTTACTAACGCAGGCATATGATTTAACTGTGTCTGATACCGCAGTGCTTAACTTTAATTTTAATACAATTGATATTTCTGCGACAGATAATAGCTTGACTATTCCTGTTCTTCAGGTATCTATCGATGGAGGAGCCTCATTCCAAAACATCAGTGTTGATGGAGAAGATCAGGTAGCAGTAGGAGCACTTTTTGTTGACAATAATTTTTCAGTTGGTATTCCTGCGGAGTTCAGAACTACAGCTACACATTTCAGATGGTGGCAGGAACTTAACCTTGGTCAGGGAACTGATAGATGGGGTGTCTCTGGAATCAGTGTTGAGTTGTCTAGTGGTAATGAATTAGATGTTTTCTATCAGCAAATCAATGCACCTCGTGCTGCATCACTTAGCCATCCGGATGCTGATGATTACAGATTTGAGCAAGCGGACAACAATGTGGCTGTTTTCAACGGTGATAGCTTTGATTTCACATGGGAAAACAGAATTGATATGGTAAATCAGTATCCAGCCGGTACTTCTCTTCAGTTTATTCTTTACGATAATAACGAAGGAGAATTCGTACTAGATCCTGATACAGACAGACCGTTTATCATTGGAACTGCGACAGGAACAGGGACTTTTACAGCCAATGTTCCATTCTTCGTAACAAATGGCAATTATGGTGTGAGGTTAATCGCATCAAATGGCAATTATTTCTATGAAGGTGATGAGGATGGTGAAAGTACAACTACAGTTGGTAATCTTGACGTATTCCTTAGAGCGATCAGAACAGCTTTAGTGGGAGATGAGAATGATGTGATCTACGCTGGTAGCACCGTAACCTTCTCTACAGGTATCGAAAATAGCGATGGAAGCTCATTCAATGCTGATGAATTGTTTGCTAACCTGATCGTTAACTACAACGGAGATGACTGGATTCTAGCAACTCAGCAAGGTACTGCAGACATTTCTGCTGATCTGCCTCCGTTTATCAATGGAAGCCGCGATTTCAGAATTGAATTATCTGAGGATGCTCCTCTGGGTGACGTGGGTGAGATCATTGGCGACAGTGAATTGGAGAATCTTGGTAGTGAAGATGAAAGCTTCATTGCAGGAACAATCGATAACAGTATCGAAACTAGTTTTGCCGAGTTTATCAATACTAATGATAGCTACAGAGTACAGTTTGATTTTTCAGCTCCTTCTAATGTCGCATTCTCCTTACAGAGATCAATCAATGGTGGTGATTATGTTACTCAGAATAATTATTTCGGTTCTTCCGGTAATGACTTTCAGAGTAGCTCTGTATTCCTAAACTCTGGTCAGAATATCAGATACAGATGGGTATTAACCAGTGGTGAAAGCCTTGAGATTTCTGATGTGAGAGTAGAAGATACTGGTGACAACCTGGAAAGAAACTACGGAACAAGTTTAGTGCCCGATAACTTCGCAGATGGTTCATTGAACTTTGAAAATAATACTGGAAGAGGTTTAATCACTACCAGAGATTTTGAAGTGGGTGAGCTGGAAAATGCAAGTCTGGTTTCTTTCGATGTGAACTTTGATGAGATTCCTGCCAATATGGTAGCAAACCAGTTCCTGATTTTTGAATTCTCTACCGATGGCGGTGGTACTTACACTGAATTGCAAACATTCCCAGAGGCAGATGCAGATGAGCCACTTAGTGGTGAAAGCTTCGCTTTTGCAATTACTGATGCCATGAAGACGAACTCTACAAGATTCAGATTCAGACAAGAAGAGAGAAACAACATAGCTGTTTCTATTGCTAACTTCACTTTCGTAGCTGGTCAGTCGCTACCATTTGATTACATCAGTACAAACGAGAGTATCTTAACGCAGGCGATCCTGATTAACAGCATCAGCGTTTCAGAAACTTGTATTGAAAACGCATTTGATATCAACTATGAGATCAGAGGTAGATTTGGAATGGAAAACATTCTTGAAGTTCAGTACGAAGACAGAACGAATAATACTGGTGTATTCAATTTAGACGGAGGTTTATTCGAAGGAATTACTGAAGGTACAGGAACTTTGACAGGTATCCAGTTACCTGGTGATGTGATAGCTGAAGGAGGAAACAACGGCGATATTTATTTCAGATTAAATGCAGATGATAATACTGAAGATGATTTCAACTTCTTCGTAACTGGTACTTTCAATGAGGAAGGTGTTGAAGTAGTAGCTCCAGTAAACCTGGATGCTTCATTCAGCTTACCATCTCAGAGACTATGTGACTTGATGAATCTGGAAGTTTCTATCGACAACCCTCAGAATTACTTTACTTATGAATTGAGAAATGCTGCTGACGGTACTGTATTAGGTACTTTAACATACGATCCTGAAGACGGTGATAACATCATCGAAATAGGTGAATTAACTGAGGAGATTGTTGTAGAATTGGCTGTTACAGCCAGATCTTCTGCAGGTCTCGAATGTGCTACTATTGTTTCAACATTCAATGATGAATTGACTGTATTGGACAACTTCCAGTTGTACGTAAGAAATGCTAATGGCAACAGAGAATTGGTTGAAGCCGGAGACGGAGATGTCAATTGTGAAGGTCAGGCAAACGTAATTAGACTTGAAGTATTGAGAAATAATGGCGGAGGGTCATTCTCTGGTATTTCTACCAATAACGTTGAGTGGTTCAGAGATGACGTAAACAACCCGATCGCTAATCCTGGAAGTGTTTTAGGTGATGGAAACAATGAGTTAATCAGATCAGGTAATTATTTTGCAAGAGTAACTGACGGCGACTGTGTTTACACTACAGAGTCATTTACAGTGACAATCATTGAAACACCAGACCAACCAACTGTCACAGTGACAAGTGGTGTTCTGTCTGGTTGCGAAGGTGCAGAGGATGTAGTTTTAACTGCTCCTGACGGATTCGCATTCTATCAGTGGTCTTCCGGTGAAACTACTCAGTCTATTACCGTAGAAGATGCAGGAAGCTATTCTGTTAGTGTATCAAATGAAAGTTTTGTTAATAGCTGTGGTAGTGAATTCTCTGAGCCTGTAATCGTGGAAAGAGAAGAACTTCCTTTCTTAGAAGTTGGGACTTCTACTACATTGAATAATGGTAAAATCGCAGCAGGTGAAACACTTGAGAGTTGTGAAGGACAAGTTATTTATTTCTTTAATGATCAGGTAAGAACTGTTAACGGTGGTACAGTTACTATTATCAGAGACGGTGTGGTTGTAGAATCTACTACCAGTACTAGCTACACTATCGAGGAGTCAGGTACTTATTCTTTCACCTGGACGAATAATAGCCTGAATTTTGATTGTGAGGCTAGTTCAGTAGAATTTATAGTAAACATCCTCGAGCAGCCTACCGATGTTCCTTTACTTACCTCTACAGGTGCTCTTGAGTTCTGTGACAGAGACGGTGAAGTTACTTTAACTGCTCCTGCAGGTTTTACACAATACAGATGGTATAGAAATGGTTCGCAGCAGACTAGCAACATTGATGGATTCGATGCTACTTCGAATACTTGGGTTGTAAGACAGTCTGGTACTTACACTGTGGAAGTTGGAAACTCTGCTTCTTGTTTCAGTCCAAGATCAAACGCAATCGACGTAACAGTAAGAGGTTTACCTGGAATCCCTGGTTTCTCTCAATTCTCTGCTACTTGCGGTGAAGGACCTATTACTTTCTCTTTCAGTGGTAATGACCTTTACAGCTACCAGTTAATCAATGCATTTACTGGTCAGCCTTCCGGTGATGCTGTAATTGGAAATGATGGTACTACTTTTATTTCTTCAGCAAGTGTAGCTGAAGCTACTGATTTCTATCTTGAAGTTTCTTACGCTGACGGATCAGGTTGCCCTAACTCTATCGCCACTAACGAGGTGACAGGTTCTCCTAATAACGTTGTTCTTGAGGCCGATGGTAACAGACTGACTGCAAGCATCTCAAGATGGGGTGGAACTCCTCAAAGAGAGATCAGATGGTTTAGAAATGGTGTGCTGTTGAGAAACAGAACGAATAACGGATCTATTACTGTGACAGATGCTGCTGAGTATTCAGTTGAGGTGGAGTTCGAAGGTGAAGGTCTTTGTATCGTAACTTCAAATTCAATCGATCTGGGTAGTGGAGTAATTCCTCCAGCTGGTAGCACAGGCGGTAGAATCGAGGCTAATTCTTATCCTAACCCTTCTCAGGGTGGTGTTGTAAATGTTGATATCAAAGGTGGTAACTTTGGTGAATACCAGATCAACATTATGACATTAACTGGTCAGGTATTGGTTTCTGTGGATGCAGAAAAGGATGTTGTAGATTACAGCGAGCAAATAGATATTTCTAATCTTGAAAGAGGTATTTACAACATTCAGGTAATCAAAGGAAAAGAGTTTAAAAACATCAGATACGTAATTCAGTAAGAATATGAAAAGATTATTTAGTTATTTATTAATGATGGGAATGGTTCTTGGAGCCGTTTCCTGCGTTGAACCAGAGGATCCAACCCCTGCGAATCAACTAATTGGAAACTGGGGCGTTGACGAGTTTTTCGTAAATGGCCAGTCTGACGGAAGTGGTGTTATCGAAAGATTCACCCTCGAAAGAGACGGATCGTTTGTATTGGAAGACGACAACAACTTAATTTTTGTTGGTACGTGGACTTCTACAGATACTTCTCTGACGCTTACCGCTGAGGATGGAACCGTGTTCAATTTTACAATTGTATTCTTGTCATATACAAAAATGCAAATCGTACAAAATATCACGAATCCTTCTATCGGTACGATTACAATCAGATATCTGATGAATAACAGCGCTGCTACCTTCTATTAATAGAAGAATCGCAGATTTATAAATAAAAAGCCCTCCCATTCTTTAAGGATTTGGGAGGGCTTTCTTTTTGATGATATTTTCTTTGTTGGCATTCAACAACTAGTACATATTGTTGAGTACCTTTGATCTGTGAAACTGTTATCACACATACTGGCTATTGCTATATTGATTGCGGTTGCAGTACCATGCGGTGATGCGCATTCATCAGAAGATGTCCATCAAACAACATGCTTTGATAGTGATTGTGATGATAATTGTGACGATGATACAGACTTATGTTCTCCTTTTTGTACCTGCAATTGTTGTCAGGTTAGCATCAATAAAGAGACTGAGAGCATTAAGCTGATGCCTGGCTTACCGGAATTGAATACCAATAAAGTTCACCATTTTCACAGCCGTACCTCCTTTTCTATTTGGGAACCACCTCCTTTCAAGTGAGTGATATATTGATCCTTATTTATTAAAAAAAACATTGTCACGGAAGGACTCGTAATCTGCTGGCAGGCAATTCATTTGTGTGCTTGTAGTCAGTGCTTGGCTATTTGTATGAGCTGCAATAGCTTACATGTCCCTTATCATCCGTGATGAAATTCATTACTCATTTTTAAAAATAGAAAACATGAAGCTATTAGCTTTTTTGATACTGATCTTATCAGCAGTCACGGTATGTGGGCAAAATACTTTCAAAGCAAAAATTATAGATCAGGAAAGTGGCGAACCATTGTATGGTGCTACTTTAAAAATAAGTGCATCTAAGGGAGCCGTTGCAGATGCCAGCGGTTACGTTAAAATTGACAATATTCTGAGTGACTCTGTCGAAGTAACTGTGTCTTTTGTAAGTTATCAGACTTTTACAAAAATTTATCAACTACCCTTAGACGATGTGCAAATCATTCGTTTACAACCCGGAGAGGAACTGGAGGAAATTGTGGTGACCTCTACGCGAAGCAGTAGGGTAATAGACGATGTTCCTACGAGAGTGGAGGTCATCAACACAGAAGAGTTGGAAGAGAAAGCTGTGATGAGATCAGCTAACATCGCAATGGTATTGAGAGAGAGCACAGGAATTCAAATGCAGATTACCTCTGCCAGCTCAGCTAATCAAAGTATCCGGATACAGGGTTTGGATGGTAGATATACGCAAATATTGAAAGATGGATTTCAACTATATGGAGGTTTTTCAAGTGGTTTGAGTATTATGCAAATACCGCCACTTGATTTAAAACAAGTAGAAGTCATCAAAGGTAGTAACTCAACGCTGTATGGTGGTGGAGCAATTGCCGGATTAGTGAACCTGGTAAGTATTACTCCGGATGATGGAGATAAGGTCAAGCTGATGGTTGATCAGACCAGTGCCGGAGGAACAACAGTGAATGGCTTTTATGCCAGGAAATTTAATAAAACAGGGTTTACATTCTTTGCCTCTGCCAATAGACAGGAAGCATATGATCCTAACGATGACGATTTTAGCGACATTCCGAGGATCAGAAGCCTGACTTTGAATCCTTCTTTTTTTTATTATGTCAATGATCATTCAAAGTTCAGACTTACTCTGAATGGTACGCTGGAGAATAGACTGGGAGGTGATATGCAGGTAATTAATGATGGAGTGAGCGGTATCCATCAATTTACTGAAGAAAATGAATCGGATAGGTTTTCATATCAATTGAGCTATCAGAATGACTATGATGAGAATAGGTCTTTGAAGGTAAAGAATAGCCTGACATTTTTTGATAGAAAGATTATTGAACCTGACTTTACATTTGCCGGAGAGCAGTGGTCCTCATTTACTGAAATCACTTACAATTACGGGACGAAGAAATCGATTTGGATCAGTGGTTTGAATGCTTACACTGATAATTTCAATGAAATGTCTTTTGACTCTCTTAAACGAGATTACAGCTTTGGCACAGCAGGCCTGTTTACACAAAATACATTTGAGTTATCCCGGAAAACTTCAGTTGAAAGTGGTTTACGACTTGATTACGATTTTGATTACGGTTTATTTGCTTTGCCGAGGATTTCCTTGCTGTCCAGACTTACCGAAAAGATAAGTTTGAGGTTGGGAGGTGGCCTTGGTTATAAGTTGCCAACAATTTTCACAGAGGAGGCAGAAAGTCAGACTTATGAAAACATTTTGCCGATAGACCTGAATCAGGTGGAAGCGGAGCGATCTGTCGGAGGTAATTTGGATGTCAATTATAAAACAGCTTTAGGAAATGACTGGACTTTTTCTGTAAATCAAATGTTCTTTTACACCAGTCTGAATGATGCCTTGGTCCTGGGGCAGAGTAATTCTGGTCAGTTTTTTTATCGGAATGCTGATGGTCTGACTACAAGCAGAGGAATCGAAACAAACGTTAAACTGACCTATAAGCATTTTAAGTTCTTCGCTAATTATGCACTGATTGATACAAGGTTGGAGTTAATTGCTTTAGGTGAGCAAAAACCTTTGACGCCGAGACATAATTTAGGAGCAGTGTTAGTTTATGAAGAGGAAGGTAAATGGCGTATTGGACTTGAGTCATATTACACAGGCAGGCAATTCAGAGCAGATAGAAGTGAGACAGATGACTATTGGATTGTAGGATTTATGGCATTGCGTAAATTGGCATTGCGTAAATTTAAGAACCTAAGTGTGTATGTTAATTTTGAGAATTTTACTGATACGAGGCAACATAGAATGGAAGATTTTAGAGTTGAAACTCATTTTAAGCCTAATTTCCCGGAGATTTGGGCTCCTACAGATGGGAGTGTGATTAATGCGGGATTTATTGTGGAATTATAGACGGTTTTCTACCACTTAATGTGCCGACTTGGTAAGTTGAATATGCAAAATACAGATAGAAAATTGATAGAGAAAGACAATATTGGTTCGTCGAATTCTTTTTCAAAAACTATGTATTTGGCGAGTAAAGGCTGATTTTGTCGGAAATAGTAAAAAAAATGCAATTTTGTTTTTATCAAATGATAATATTCTGTATTTTTACAACAGCGTAATTAGTTTAATCTTGGCTCTATGTTCTTAGTCGTTCCTCGACTCATAGAGCCTTTTTTTATTTCTAAAATCTTCTAATTTCCTATGATTGTTGTTTTGTAAGCGGTCTTAAGCCTAATCTAACAGGCTTTAATTTTTGAATGACCAATTGGAATAGTAATAATTATATCTTTAGCCTCAATTGTTATCTATGCTATATCTACAGATTATTTGTTTTCAGGCTAGTGATCTTAATGGCAAAAGGGTCGGTTTGATCATGATATATTAACCGACGTATTATTTTTACTGTGATTATTTAACTAATAACGGGTAGGGCAACATTTGCTGGGAAAAGAATTGTTTAATCTGAAGAATTCTTCGATGCTTTTGCGAGCGCAAAAGCTACTTCGCAGAGGCACTGCATCGGGGTGCCAAAAAAAAGGTTATTCTTACGAAAGGGGATCTAAATAAGGGAATTTTGGTTTTAAAAATATTCTTTTATTAGTATTTGACAACAACCAAATAACAATTTAAAATCAAATAGTAAGTGGTATTTTTAGACTTTTCCTTAATACTACTGACCTTCTTCGGTTTGTCTATTCGGTCAAGATTCCGATATAGAAAAAATCAAAAAAACTTTCCTCAAACTGGTTTACCTTTTGAATTTTCGGCTACATATATATGAAGGGCACAGGTGATTGAGTGTTAGGATTATTCCTAAAATTTGATTATTTTTGCCTTGATTAAATAATTTTTATAACACATTTACGCAAGACTATAAGCTGTTCAGTCAACCATAATCTATCATAACAAATAACGATAGATATGATCCGTACCCTATAGTCCTGTCATAAACTAAAACTAAAATCATAATGAGACTAAAAAACACATCTCAGTGGCTGATCATGATGATCGCCTTTTTTATTTTTTCTTGTCAATCGCAAGATGACACACTTATTGAAAAAGACATTTCTGTATCTGAGGTTCAATCTTTGTATCAACACCTGAACACAACCCAATCGAATGGCCGACAAACATCTGACTTAGAGATTTTATGGGATGAGGCAAGATACAAGGATGTCTCTACGGGTGATGCACTTGTCTTTCCTGTGCAAACATCGACTGAGAAATATGTTCGTTTGCAAGGAACAACAACGGCTTACCCACTAGAAAATCAGGCACAGGCTTTTGCGTATCGGTCAGATGATGGGTCTTTACTTTTAGATTATGTTCAGATGATTCCAACTGCCCAAACAGAAAGTTTTACTGGTTATGTTTCTGTTTCTGATTGGAACGGAGACCCAAAACATCTTTTCCACTATGAAAACGGTTTATTCATAGGCCAACCTAACAATGGGCGAAGTGAAGATTTATACTGTTATTGGATAGATACTCAAACCTGTACTGTTGTAACCAGCGGTGGTTTTGATTATGCAGAATGTGAAACCTCTTCAACGCTTCACTGTCATACAATTGATATACCTCCAACAATTGCCCCAGGCGACTTTGGGGATCCTTCTGGTGGGGGTGGACCTGGTAGTGGCAGTGGGTCAACAGAGCTATGCCCTCATCCAACCATTGCGGGTCAATTTATTAGCTGTGAGGCAGAACAAATAGATGATCAGGTTTTAAAGGATATTCTAAAATGTCATGATTTAAATAACGATCAGTATATAGCCCTAGCCAATACCATTAAACAGTACACTGAAAAATGTGGGAACAAGAAGACCTATGATTACTTAAAAGCGAATAGTGTTAAACTTTGCTTTGATATGTCGTCAAGTCTGAATGCAGGAGGATACAACTATGGGACACAGACGATATCATTTAATGGGACTATAAAGGATGAAGTTTTTGCAGAAGAGTTTTTTCATGCTTACCAAGATCGTTACTATGGCGGGCTTGGTCAATATACGAATACTGGTCGTGTAAATATTGAGTTTGAAGCAAAGTTCTATTATGATTTAACACATGGTGGAGTTTGTTGTGAGACTTTTAAAAGATCAGATATGTTCTTGGAATACTTCTTGTGGTTGACAGATATAACTGACGATTTTACAACCTTTCCGACATGGGATGATATGAAAGATAAGTATTTTTACTTTGTAGATCAGTTTAAGATAGATCAACCGGCATATGATTTTCCAACTGATCCTAACTTAAAACCAAATGCGCTGTTTAATGCTTTAAATAACTGCTAATTATGATGAGAGTTCCATTTACATTATTGTTACTTCTTATACTGCAATCGTGTCTTGCACAGGATAAAAAGGCAGTTTTGGAAGACCCCGAGATAAGCCCACAGATATACGGTAGTTACGATAGTCTTGCTACAGCCATTAGGGACAAGACAATTGTTCCTAATGATTGTAAAGCGGGAAAAGTATTTGTCAAATTCTTGGTCGATATTAATGGGCAAGTCAAAGACCCCGTTATTGCAAAAGGCCTATGTGATAAGGCAAATGAAACAGCTTTGGATATTGTGAAGACTATTAAGTTTATCCCTGGAAAGCAGAAAGATAAGCCAATTGAATCACAAAGGGTCATTCCAATTACTTTTAGAAAAGAATAGAAAAAAGGCAGAAATGATAGGATCGTTTCTGCCTTCCTTTTTTTAGGTGTGTGTGGGTTTTTGTCGTTTTATTTTTGTCCTAATTGCATGTTTTGGTAACTTTCAATGGCCTGATCTAAAGCCCAATCCAGAATATATAATGCCTCACTCAAACGGTCTTGTTCAGGGCGTGTGTCATCCTCTGGGCGAGAGATTGTTTTTAACGTTTTATCTATGAAACGTTTGTGATTGTCGGGTATCGTAAAATGTTTTCTTTTGCTTGGCATGTTTATCTCTCCTCTAGTGAAATTGTTTTTGTTTAATGCGTTTCCATGCATCACGAGACGCCATAATCGCCATAGCTCATCATCAATGATTTCTCCAATTCGTCTTCGGGGTTGTCTTCGTCAAAATGCCTGATTTTAGAAAAGCGCGCAAAGGAAATAATAAAAGAGTTGTGAAGCTCGTAACTCTCAGGTTTTCAAGGGTGAAGAACCGAACGTGAATCGGCTACCTTTCCGACCCTTAGGTCGGGACGTTCTAATCAACTGAACGGCTGATCCATTCTTTTACTTTTTTAGGATTTTTAAAGCCTTTGAGTTTTCTTTCTAAAGTAACAGCTTCGCTACGGGTTTCAAAAATGGTATTGTAAAGTAGTTTCCACGGTCCCTGATTCTTTGTTGATTTATTTAAATTTCGATTATGTCGATCTATACGATCATACAGGTCTTTTGTCTGACCGATGTACAATCTGCCAGTTGAAGTAGATTCTAAGATGTAAGTGTAATACATTTTTATAGTTTTAGACAGAAAAAGCTGACGTCAGCTATCAAGTTTAAGTGTGAATGATTCAGGCTTGTACACCCAGACCTTCCCAACCCAAAGGTTTGGACGTTCTAACCAACTGAACGGATGATTCATTTTTATGATAGTTTTAAATAAAAAACCCTGACATTTATGCCAGGGTTTAGGGTGAAAGACCGGACTCGAACCGGCGACCTCCTGAACCACAATCAGGCGTTCTAACCAACTGAACTACAATCACCATGTTAGTTTAGCCATTTTCCATAGACCAATCAGACGTTCTAACCAATCATGCGATGACCGCTAAACTACAATCACCATTTTAAGGATTGCAAATGTAGTGGTATTGTGGTTTATTTCCAAAAGAAAAAAATCGAAATTAATTTCTTTCAAAGAGTAATCTTTTTCCTCTGGTTCCATCAATTATATTACCTTCAGAATAAACAAGATTTCCGTTTACGAAGGTTTTTTCAACTTTCGAAGTATATTCATAGCCCTCGAAAGGTGACCATCCACATTTAGCAAGAATATTATCCTTGGTAACCTGCCACTTGCTGGATGGATTCACTATAACAAGGTCTGCGAAATATCCCTCCCTGATATACCCTCTCTCTTTTACACCAAATAAAATTGCAGGGTTATGGCAGGCCTTTTCGACAATTTTTTCAATACTAATGACGCCTTTCTTCTCAAATTCCATTAATGATACTAATGCATGCTGAACCAAAGGGCCACCTGAGGGAGCTGAAAAATAGGTATTGCTCTTTTCTTCAAATGTGTGAGGTGCGTGATCTGTAGCCAGCACATCGATTTTATCAGTTAGGAGTGCATTCCAGATTGCTTCTCTATCGGAGGCAGTTTTTACTGCCGGATTCCATTTGATAAAGGCACCTTTCTTCTCATAGTCTTCGTCACTGAACCACAGGTGATGCGTGCAAGCCTCTGCGGTAATTTTTTTCTCTTCCAATGGAATGTTGTTATCAAATAATTCACATTCTTTTCCTGTAGAAATATGCAATATATGTAGCCTTGCTCCATGTTTTTTAGCCAATTCCATAGCCTTTGATGAGGACAAATAACATGCCTCCTCCGATCTGATAATCGGATGATATTTAAAAGGGACTTTTTCTCCAAACTTCTCTTTGTAGGTAGCTATGTTCTGTCTGATAGTAGCTTCATCTTCACAATGAGTGGCGATTAAATTATCTACTTTCGAAAATATATTGCTTAGCGTTTGCTCATTGTCAACAAGCATATTTCCGGTACTGCTCCCCATAAACACTTTGACGCCACAGATTTTAGATTTATCAGTTTTTAATACCTCTTCCAGATTGTCATTGGAAGCACCCATGAAAAAAGAGAAATTAGCGATAGAGTCTTTAGCCCCGATCTGATATTTATCTTCTAATAATTCCTGTGTCAGGGCATTGGGGACGGTATTGGGCATTTCCATGAATGAGGTAATGCCACCTGCAACCGCCGCTCTCGATTCAGTAAATATATTGCCCTTATGGGTAAGGCCGGGTTCTCTGAAATGCACCTGATCATCGATAAGGCCAGGAATAAGGAATTGTCCATTGAGGTCAATTACATGATTTTTATCTATGCCATCGGAAGAAAGCTGCGATCCGATTTTCTCGATTCGCTCTCCTTCGATTAAGACATCTCCGGAGAATACTTTGCCTTCATTTACTATATTTGCATTTACAAGCAGATACTTACCCATTTCTTTTTTTATTCAAAAATAGCATCCTTTCATGTCTAAAACTATTGAGACTTTCGAAGATTTTAAATTGAATCGTCAAATTTTGAACGCGATCGATGAGGAAGGCTATCAAAACCCAACAGAAATTCAAAAAAAGGCAATTCCATTAATTAATTCCGGGCATGATGTAATGGGGGTTGCCCAAACTGGGACCGGGAAGACTGCAGCGTTTGTTTTGCCGATTTTAATGAAGGTGAAGTATCATCAGCCGAATGGCCCGAGGGCAGTGATCATGGCTCCCACCAGAGAGTTGGCGATTCAGATAAAAGAGCATGTAGCAAAATTCTGTACCTACCTGGATATAAAATATGCTGCGATTTATGGCGGGGGAGGGACCAAAGCCCAGAAAGAATCGCTTCAGGATGGTGTAGATATTTTAGTGGCGACACCCGGGCGGTTTATGGATTTTTACAGAGAAAACCTGTTTCCTACAAGATATATCAAGACGTTGGTACTGGATGAAGCAGATAAGATGATGGATATGGGTTTTATGCCGCAGTTGAGAAGGTTGTTGGAGATAATTCCCGTGAAGAGACAGAATTTATTGTTTTCTGCGACAATGCCCGAAAAAGTGATAGAGTTATCGCACGAGTTTTTGGCATTTCCTGAAAAAGTAGAGGTAACACCGGATCATACAGTGGCGGAAACGGTAGATCATTTTATTTATGAAACACCAAACCTAAAGACGAAGATTAATCTACTGACACACTTGCTGACTTTTCATCAAAATAATGGCGAATTTGAAAAAGCTATCATATTTACGAAAACCAAAGCAAATGCTGATAATGTATATAAGTACATTATAAGAAAGGTTACCAAAGAGGCGAGGGTGATACATGGCAATAAAGATCAAAACTCGAGGATAAATGCTATCAACAGCTTTTCTTCCGGGGAATACAATGTTTTAGTTGCTACTGATGTTGTAGCCCGGGGAATTGACATCAATGGTGTAACGCATGTATTTAATTTCGATGTTCCAGTTATCTATGAAGATTACGTCCATAGAATTGGCAGGACCGGAAGAGCGGAAAATAGCGGTCTGGCAGTAACATTTGTGAACCCGGCTGAAAAATACCACATTGGGGAAATCGAGAAGTTAATCAATCAGGATATCAGAGTGGAAGAAATGCCTGCTGAAGTCGAGATTGAAAAGGCTTCAAGAGAAGAATCTCAGCTGATAGCACGTGAAATTGACCAGCAAAAACGAAAAGAGGACCCAAATTTTAAAGGGGCATTCCATCAAAAGAAAAGAAAAAAGAAGGGATTCAACCCTAAAAAGCGAAAAAAACAGTGAGAAATTACGGTTTTTCGAAAAAAAAGCGCTTAGCTGATGATAATAAATTTGTTTAAAATAGATTTTTTTGGTTAACTTTGAATCAGAAAGATGTAAAAGTCTTTCTTTCCATAGCTGGTTGAAAAGATCTTGTGGGGCTTTAGTTTACTAACCCCACAAGTATCACTTACCTAATCAACCTTTACCCTTTCATCCCTATTGGCTAATTCCCATGCTGTATAAAATACAAGTAGTGCTCGTTTTTGCATTACAGGGAAATTAATCTTTTCAATAGTGTCAGTAGGTCGGTGGTAGTCAGGATGTACCCCATTGAAATAGAAAATAATTGGAATGTTGTTTTTGGCAAAATTATAATGATCCGATCTGTAATAGAACCTGTTAGGGTCGTTCTCATCATTGTATTTGTAATCAAGCTCCATATTCACTGTTTCCTTATTAGCATTCTCAGAGAGCTCATGTAACTCATTCGATAGTTTATCAGAACCTATTACATAGATATATTCTTTATTATCCATGTGTGCAGAATCGATTCTTCCCACCATGTCAATGTTTAGGTTGGTTACCGTATTTTGCAAAGGTAATATGGGATTTTTAGTGTAATAGTCGGAACCCAACAGGCCTTTTTCTTCACCTGTTACTGTCATAAACAGGATACTTCTTCTCGGGCCTTTTCTTTTCTTTTTGGCAATGGAAAAAGCTTCGGCTATTTCCAGCACTGATGTCGTACCAGAGCCATCATCGTCTGCACCATTGTTTACTTCGTTACCTCTTTTACCAATGTGATCGTAATGGCTGGTAATCACTAATACCTCATCTTTCAGGTCAGTACCTGGCATATAACCAAGCACATTTTCAGTAGATACTGCTTCAGCACCTCTGTCAACAAGGAAGCTTACATTGGCCGTAGTTTCATAGGGTTTGCTTTTTACCTGATCTAAAGTTTCATTGAAAATGCTTTTGACAATATCAGGTCCAATCATAAAAATAAATCTATTTTCACCAGTTTTGGGCTTTGAAACAGATAGTCTTGCGCGACTCATAAACCCAGACATTCTGTTTAGCAGTCCTTCGAATTCCAATTGAGTATCGGAGACAACAACGTTAGCAATAGCACCGCCTTCCAACGTTTTAGAGGCTGTATTTCTCCAGTTACCCCCTTTATCGGAAAATACGGCGATTTTATTTGTAAAATCAAAGTCTTCTGGAAAACTGGTGCCATCGCCAATGTAGACTGCTTCTGCGTTTACTTCAGCAGGAGTTGAGCCACCGCCGAAAAATACGATGTCTTCTATGATATTAAATTTTTGGCTGTTCACTTTCAGATAGATTTCCTTATTGACCATTTTGTAAAGGTCGAACGACTGAAAGTAGCTTTTGCCATTTTCAGTTTCCACTATTGGCTCTAATCCAAACTTTGTGAATTCTCCACGAATAAAATCTGCTGCTTTTTTCTGTCCCAGCTCTCCCGTCTCTCTTCCTTCCAGACTATCACTTGCTAAAACTGCCAGTCTTTTGTACAAGTCTTCGGTTGTAATTGACTTGGCAAATTTTTTGGCTTTTTTCACTTGAGAGTAAGCAATGTTGATAGTAGAAAGAACAAGAATTAATGTAATAATTCTTTTTATCATTCTTTAAATGTTTAGTTATAGAAAACAAAATTAATCAACCGGAGGTTCATTAAAAATTCGTAATACACAAATGGTGTAACGAGATGTAAATGAGCGCTTTTGTTCTTACAAGAGATGTGGTTTAATACTTAATTTATTACTATTAATGTCGTCTTTTAGTTTTACATTTGCGCTTTCATTAGCTATAATATAAACCCAGCGCATAATGACAATTGATGTGAGTAAAAGGATAGCATTTGAGAATAGGCATAATTCCCCCGGGAGTGAGGAAATTGCCCAAATGCTAACGGCAGTAGGAGTAAGCTCTATCGCCGAGCTGATTGATCAGACAATTCCATCCAATATTCGATTGAAAAAAGATTTAGAGTTGCCTGAGCCAGTCAATGAGTTTACGTTTTTAAAGCAGTTTAAAGAGCTTGCTTTGAAAAATGCGATCTTCAAATCGTACATAGGAATGGGTTATTATAATTGCGTTGTTCCTAGTGTTATTTTAAGAAATATACTGGAGAACCCTGCGTGGTATACAGCCTACACACCGTATCAGGCAGAAATTGCACAGGGAAGGTTAGAAGCATTGATTAATTTTCAGACAGTTATCACCGATTTGACAGGGCTGGAAATTGCTAATGCATCTTTGCTGGATGAAGGGACTGCTGCTGCCGAAGCAATGTCTATGCTGGCAGGTCTAACAAAGGGGCCAAAGAAAAAAGCCAGTAAGTTCTTCGTAGATGAAAATATTTTTCCGCAAACCATAGATATATTAAAAACCAGAGCTATTCCGACAGGGATTGATTTGGTAGTCGGTGACCTCAATCAACTGGATCTGACAGACCCTGAGCTCTATGGGGTTTTGGTTCAATACCCAAACAATGACGGGACTGCGATTGATCATACACATTTCTTTGCATCAGCTGCTGAGAATAAGGTTTTCGTAGCAGTAGCAGCAGATTTATTGAGTTTAACCTTATTGAAATCTCCTGGAGAGATGGGAGCCGATGTTGTTGTAGGCTCCTCACAGAGATTTGGTGTACCTATGGGTTATGGTGGACCACATGCAGCATTCTTTGCCACCAGAGAGTCTTTCAAAAGAAGTATTCCTGGTAGAATCATTGGTGTCAGCAAAGACAAAGATGGTAACAATGCTTATCGAATGGCATTACAGACCAGAGAGCAACATATCAGAAGGGAGAAAGCGACATCCAATATTTGTACTGCTCAGGTTTTGCTGGCAGTGATGGCGGGTATGTATGCAGTGTATCATGGTCCTAAAGGATTAAAAGAGATTGCCGAGAGAATACATGGGATGGCTGGTCTGGCCAAGAAAAGCCTGGAATCCATTCAGCTGGAAGTAAAAAGCGGATCTTTCTTCGATACGCTGAAAGTAGCTGTTCCCGGATTGAAAGAGCAATTGAGAGAAGTTTCCGAAGCAAAAGGAATCAACCTCAGATATTATGAAAGTGATCACGTCGGAGTTTCTTTTGATGAAACCACAACGGTTTCAGAATTGGAGGTTTTGATTACTGTTTTTGAGAATGTTACTGGCAAAAGCTCTTCTATCAATCTGGCAGATGAAGCCACAGCAGCTCCTTTTTCTATTGATGGATCACTTGCCCGGACAACGTCCTATTTAGAGCACCCTGTTTTCAACAAATATCACTCAGAGCATGAAATGCTTCGATATATGAAGAGGCTTGAAAATAAAGACCTTTCGTTGGTACATTCCATGATTTCTTTAGGTTCTTGCACAATGAAACTAAATGCGACTACTGAAATGATACCAGTGACCTGGCCGGAAATTGGTGAGATTCATCCATTCGCTCCAAAGAATCAGGCAGCAGGTTATCAGGAGTTATTTGTAGATCTTGAAAAGTGGCTTTGTGAAATCACTGGTTTTGACGCAGTGTCCTTGCAGCCGAACTCAGGAGCGCAAGGAGAGTTTTCCGGACTGATGGTCATTAGAGCATATCACCTGCACAACGGAGATGATCACAGGAATATCGCAATTATTCCTTCTTCAGCTCATGGAACTAACCCTGCCAGTGCGGTTATGGCCGGTATGAAGGTGGTGATCGTAAAATGTGATGAAAAAGGAAACATTGATGTCGATGACCTGAAATTAAAGGTAGAAGAAAACAAGGAAAATCTTGCTGCTTTAATGGTAACCTATCCGTCTACACATGGTGTATTCGAAGAAAGTATCATAGAAATTTGTGACCTGATTCACGCAAATGGCGGACAGGTTTACATGGATGGAGCAAACATGAACGCTCAGGTTGGACTAACCAGCCCAGCTAATATTGGCGCTGACGTTTGTCATCTAAATCTGCATAAAACTTTCTGTATACCTCACGGAGGAGGCGGACCTGGAATGGGACCTATTGGCGTAGGAAAACACCTTGCACCGTTTTTACCTGGTAACACTGTCATAGAAACAGGAGGAGAAAATGCCATCACAGGTATTTCTGCAGCACCTATGGGTAGCGCGAGTATCTTAACTATCTCTTACGCCTACATTGCAATGATGGGATCTGAAGGTTTGAAAAACGCTACTGAGCTGGCCATACTCAATGCCAACTATATTAAATATAGAATTGAGTCTGCTTTTGAAGTTCTTTATTCAAATGAAAAAGGAAGAAATGCTCACGAGTTGATCATCGACTGCAGAAAATTCAAGGAAGTCAACATTGAGGTAGAAGACATTGCTAAAAGGCTGATGGACTATGGCTATCACGCGCCAACTGTTAGTTTCCCGGTTGCTGGAACAATGATGATTGAACCGACCGAAAGTGAGACAAAAGAAGAGCTAGACAGGTTCTGTGACGCTCTGCTCAGCATCAGAAAGGAGATAGATGAAGTGATGACTGGTGAAGCTGATAAATTAGACAATGTCTTGAAAAATGCGCCACATACTGCCGCGATCGCACTTTCAGATTCATGGGATTTACCATATTCGAGACAGAAAGCTGTATATCCTTTGCCTTATGTGAAAGAATCAAAATTCTGGCCTACGGTAAGGAGAATAGACAGTGCCTATGGAGACAGAAACTTAATGTGTAGCTGTGTGCCGGTAGAGCAATACGAAGAGCAACAAGAGGCTGTAGAAGCCTGAGAATATAGCTGAAATTATAAAATTAAACCCTGACGATTCGAAATTGTCAGGATTTTTTTGATTTTTACGAGCTGGTCTTTTTGTTTTATATCTTCAGACCCACTACCGTGATGTCATCAGTTTGTTCTTCGTCACCCATCCATTGCTGGATAAACTTTTCAAGAATAAGCTTTTGCTCACCCATATTCCGGCTCTGGATTCTGTTGAGTAACTCTTTCATTCTCTTGATGCCTAGTTTTCCTTTATCACTCAGCTGATCTCTGTATCCATCGGACTGCATGTAAATGCAGTCAGTTTCTTTCAAATCTATTTCATGCGCTTCATAAGTAGCGTCATTGTGTCGTTCGCCACCAATATGTAGCCTGCTGCCTTTGATGATTTCCAACTCCCCGTTTTTGAAAAAGATCAGGTTTTGACTTGCCCCGGCGAAGCTGGCTTTTTGTTGCGCTTTATCAACTACCAGAATACTTCCATCCATTGTTTCATACCCTTTATTGGCAGTGTGAGATAAGCTTCTTTGCAAACCATCATCCATTTGCTGCAATATTTCATCTGGCCTGGAAACTCCTTTCTCGTTCACTATCTTCTGGAGCAAAGATTCTCCAATCATGGTTAGTAGTGCTCCTGCTACTCCATGACCAACACAGTCGATAGCGGCAATAATTTCAAAAGCTCCATCTTCGTTGGTTAGACTTGAGTGCCAGAAAAAATCACCACTCACATGCTCTTTAGGTTTGTATAAAATAAATGCATCCGCAAACTTTTCAAGGAAGGTATCTCTGTCAGGGAGGATTGCCTGTTGAATGGTTTCGGCATAAGTGAGACCACTCATCAGTTTTTCATTCGCCTTAGTAAGCTCGCTGGTACGCTCTTCCACCTTTTGCTCAAGCGAGGCATTCACTTCCTCCAGTTCATTAATCAGGTTGTTTTTGTCATTTTTAAGCTCGTAAGACTCCAGCGCCTTGTCCATAGTGATTTTAAGCTCACCATTGTCCCAGGGTTTGGTAATGTATTTGTAGATACCACATCTGTTTACTGCTTTGGCGATCGCTGAAATATCTGCATATCCAGTGACGATAATCCTGATAATATCGGGGTGTTCAGCAATTGTTTTTTCCAACAACTCAGTGCCAAGCATGCCTGGCATTTGCTGATCAGTCAATATTAATTTTATATCATGTTGCTTTAACAGTTCAAGAGCCTCAAAGCCGTTGGAAGCTGTGATTACATTGAAGTGTCGTTTAAATGTGACTTTAAATAAGCGCAGGTTGATATCCTCATCATCCACGTAAAGGATATTATAACGCTTTTCATCTTTTTTTTCCTTAGCTTTTCCGGTAATTTTTTTCGTCAATGTACCTTGCATTGGTCGTACCTTTCCTCCTTAATTGCATTCCAAATAATAAAAATTTTTCCAAGCTGGTAACTATTCCAATACGTGCTATTTTACTTTTCCATTTCAAAGTACAAAAATGGCAGATTGATTACATCGCAGTAATCTTCTCCTACTTCTCTCATGTCTTCATCAAATTGTTCGTAATACCAGTTCACCGTTACATCCTTGCCGGACTTTTCTATCATTTTGACAGCCTTTAGGATATCAAAAATGCATTTGGAAGAACTTGTATTAAAATGAGTAAAAGCCATGTTTACTTCTAATTCTTTATTCGAACTTTTTCGATAAAGATTGAGTACTTTGAAAATCTTATCATAAAAGGCAATTGAATTCGAGGGGCTGGAAACTCCCTTAAACTCTATCAATCCTTTTTTGATGTCAAGATTGACATAAGGTGTGTTTTTTGTGGGTTTAATGTAATAACGCATAGATTTCGGAATCACTTCAAATATACGCTTATCTTTACTTGTTGCCCTGAAAAAACGCCTTAATTCGATAGAATCGATTCGATCTTCTTTCAACTACACAATTTTAAAGATATGATGAAAATCAATACGATGAAAAAAATAAGCAAAAAAGAAGGGACTCATTTGAAATAAGTCCCTTTTTCATAATTAAGTTATACTTTTAATTTTAAAAATCCATTTCGAGGTAATTGAATTCTAATCCAAGAATATCACTGTAATCCTCCCCAACTTCTCTCATATCTTCATCATCACTGTCATACATCCAGTTAATCACTACTGAGCTGCCAGCTTCCGATAGTCTCTTAATACCTTTAAAAATCTGATAAATACACTTGGAGGAACTTGTGTTGAAATATTCAAGTGCCATATTTACCTCCAGTTGATTTTTACCGAGTTCTTTATACTTATCAACCGCTTTGAATACCGGGTTATAAAATTCGAGTGAATTTTCCGGACTTGATATACCTTTTAATTCTAAAATACCTGAGTTGTAATCAAAATTTACAAACGGGGTATTACGGGTAGGTTCTATAAGATATTTCATAAGCTGTTTTTCCATATTTGCTGTTCTCCGAAATTAATCGATAATGTTCTAATTTCATGACTGATTTCGACGGACGGGTGAATTTGAGGCATGAAAAAGAATTATTTATGCATTTTAGTTGCAGATTAATACGGAGAAAAAACCTTCTACAGAATTATTACTACCCGATCCTGCTGAGATGAAGCCTCTGATTTCCCTGTTATTGATAAAAGATATTTCTACAAAACCATTATCGGCAGTGAAAGCATTAGCGCCATCTATATGGAATATCATATCGGCGTTGATGGCATTGAGCTGCGTGTTGTTGCTGGTATCGAAAGGGATGATAACGCTTACATGCCTGCTGGTACCACCAAAAAGCAGGCAGCCTTCATCTTCAGTGAATCCGGTAAAACTGAATAATTCCACCTTGTAGGTTCTCTGGGCCTGGTTTGATAACGCTTTTCCGATTGCAAACTCCCACTCCGAGCCATCAATTTCGCCCTGAAGTATTTTATTGGGCAGCTGAACATCTTCACCACAGGAACTAATCAGCAGTAGGCTAAGAAATGAGATTGTGATAATAATGTTTGTAACAATTCGCATCTTCCTGGTTAATATTTGTGTTATTTAAACGAAGACCAGTCAAAGTCTATTATTTTTTCTTCCGCTTTTCTGTTGCCAACGGGATAAGAGAGTTCATGGATTTTTCCTGCACCGTCGTGGGTAACCGTAACTACCGTAGAACAACAAGTGCCATAATTTTCCTTCTCTATATAAACTGCTGAAATAGCTTTCTCCCATTCGTAGGGGACGCCGGTTTGTGGAAGCTCTGCATCATCGGCCAGTGTTTTGTCCTGTAAGATCTTATAAAAATCATCTACGGCAGGGTTTGCGTCATCGACAACCTTTGCAAAAGCATTTTTCGCTTTGCTAAGCTTTGGCCAGGGTGTGTCTAATACTGCGTTGCTTAATCCGTAGATGCCTTTCTTAAGTTCCTGATAGTTGCCATCTACATTGTTGAAGTAGCTCATTTTGTTGAATGAACCTACCAGTAAATTGAAGCCATTATATTGATCGAGGGTTCTGCTCTTTTCTGTGTAGTAATTTTCTTCACTTACGGTGTCTTTCAGAAAGTCAAGAGTGAGGTCTCCACGTGAAGGTGCATCCTGTAGAATCCTTGTGGGGTTTCTGTGGTTGGTAATGGCTGCAAATTTATTCTGCTTGCTTACCCCCATCCAGGTACCGCCACCGGTGAGATCCTTTCCGGCTATAATGTTGGAGTTTTCCTGCCAGGAATGTATTGGATCTGTCGGCCGCTCATAGAATTCATCTCTGTTAGCTGCCAAAATCAATTTGTATTGCGGATGATTATCCCAGGAAAAAAGAATTAAACACATCGGGTAAAATTAGCCGAAAATAGCTTTAGTTTGTTGAAGCATAACACATTATTGTATAATAAAGTGTCATGAATTTGATTGAAAGTGAAATTTTGTCACGATCTATTTAATGGATTATTTTTGGGTAGGGCACATTTGAGGCTGTTGTTCAATATTAGGAACAGTTCAAAGAGCAGCTATTCATATTAAAGTATGTGTGTACTCATGATGCAGATAATGTAATTAAACAGCAGAGAAATGAAAGAAATTCTCAAGTACCTAAAAGAGTACCTGAAGGAAAATTTCCATAGCAAATTATACATATCAGTGGCGATTTTTTTAGTTGCATCACTGATTTTTAATTATACACTGGATTTTGAAGATGCCTATCTCGATCCACTATACGGTACGCTGGAACACTGGTTAGCGATGATACTCTTTCAGGGATTCCCCTTTCTGGTGGTCTGCTTTTTGATTTATCTGTTCGGGATCAACAGGGAATGGGTGAAATCGAAGGAATTCTGGATCAAGTTTGTAGTTGGGTTTGGAATTCTTGCCTTAGACAGGACATTTTTCTGGCATAAGGTTATTCTCGAAGGTATGCCTCGGGTGGATTTTATCTTTTACAGCAAAATTATTCGATGGTCCAGTAGTCTGATCACATCAGTTTTACCTTTGATTATATTTTATTTTATCTACGAGAAGCATAATAAAACTATTTATGGCCTTGGACCCAAAAAACCAGACCTAAAACCCTATGCGATTTTGCTGGGACTGACTGCAATTATCATCGGTCTGGGGTCATTTTTACCCGACATTCAGGCATATTACCCAAAATATAAAACATCATTTGGGGATCAGTTTGCTGCTATGCATAACCTGGATCGTTGGGTAGCTATTGCCATCTATGAAATTTCTTACGGGACGGACTTTATTTCGGTAGAGCTGTTTTTCAGAGGCTTTTTAATAATGGCATTTAGCCGGATACTGGGTGAAAACGTGATATTGGCGATGGCAGCAAGTTATTGTTTTCTGCATTTTGGCAAGCCGTTGGGTGAATCTATCAGCTCGATTTTTGGTGGTTATATTCTTGGGGTAATTGCTTTACGGACACAGCATATCTGGGGAGGTATTTTGATTCATGTGGGTGTGGCCTGGCTGATGGAGTTTTTTGCGGCCCTTCACAGACTTAAATAATGATATGAGTTCGCAACTGATCATAGCTTTTGTAGCGGGTTTGCTAATTGGTGGTATAATCATCTATCTCATTGTAAAAATGCAGCTAACTACGAGAAATAGTACCGAGGTTAGTGAAAAAGTCAACGAGATAAATGCTTTAAAATCGGAGCTTAAATATGAAGGGGAGCGATCAAAGGGTTTGATGAAGGACCTGGAAGGCATCAATAAAGACCTGAAAGAAGAAAGGCAGAAGCTGCTGACAGCCTCCGTTGCTAACTCTAAGCTGAAAGTGAAATATGAAAGTCTGGAAGAAAAACTAACAGTGCAAAAAGATCAGGTCAGAGAATTGCAGCAGCAGTTTGCGGTGCAGTTTAAAAATCTGGCAAATGATATTTTTGAAGCGAACACCCGGAAGTTTACGGATCAGAATAAGTCCAATATAGATGATCTGCTGAAGCCTCTGGGAGAGAAAATTGCTCAATTTGAAAAGAAAGTAGAAAACACCAATAAAGATAGTATCGCGAGAAATGCCGCTCTAAAGGAACAAATTATCAACCTGCGCGAGTTGAATCATCAGATTACAAAGGAGGCAAAAAACCTCACTGATGCACTGCGGGTTGATAACAAACTGCAGGGAAGTTGGGGAGAAATTCAGCTGGAAAATATTCTGCAAAGTGCTGGCTTGCAAAGGGAGATACACTATTTTAAAGAGAGAAATTTAAAGAATGAATTCAATGAAAATCAGCGACCTGATTACATTGTAAAGCTTCCTGACGATAAAAATGTAGTCATAGATTCCAAAGTGTCACTGTTGGCATACGCAAATTATCTGGCTACAGAAGATGAGCAGGAGCAACTTGCCTTTCTGTCTCAGCATGTTGCCAGTATTCAAAATCATATCAAAAATCTGAGCGGGAAAAACTATCAAAACCTACACAGTATCAGTCAGCCTGATTATGTGCTGATGTTTTTAGCGAATGAAGCTGCATTGATTGCGGCACTTCAGGCAAATGACGGTTTGTATGAGACAGCGCTCAGTAGAAATATAGTCATCGTTACCAGTACAACATTAATGGCTACCCTCAAAACTATATCATACATCTGGAAACATGATTTGCAAAATAAAAACGCACTGGAAATTGCCCGACAAGCGGGAACATTGTACGATAAGTTTGTTGCATTTTCCGAAGACCTCAGCAGGGTGGGTAGTCAACTGCAAACCACCCAGAATTCCTATCAGGAGGCAATGCGTAAACTTGTAGAGGGACGCGATAACCTTATCCGCAAAACAGAGAGACTTAAAGAACTAGGAGCTAAAACCAGTAAAGCCCTGGATCAGAAACTGATTGATCAGTCCGATCTGGATTCATAGTTTTTAAGGAACGGATGGCAATTTGACAGATGTTGAAGAATTTCAGCTTGTTTATCAATTGAGCCAAAAACTTAATCGACCATGTTTTATTTTTTAAGGTTTACACGAAAGATCTATTATGCAGAATTTGAATCGAAAGGTTGGTCAATTTTTATATTTAATTCATAATTAACATCAAATAACCAAATTTGACCATTTAAACATCGAATATCAGTCAATAAACAACTAAACGTTATAATGTCTATTGATTAGTTTTAATTTTACTTTTGAAATTAAAACAGACTGGATCATAAATGGAGCTCACAAGTGACAACAAATTCAAAAAGCTGATGATTATTGGCGACAGGGTCTTAATCAAATTGAAAAAAGACTCGGAGAAAACTGACAGTGGCCTTTATTTACCACCTGGTGTGAAAGAAAAGGAACAGGTGAAAAGTGGTTACATCGTCAAAGTTGGTCCTGGCTATCCTATTCCTATGCATTCTGAGGATAATGAACCCTGGAAGGCGGAGGAAGAGAAGGTGAGATACGTACCCTTACAGGTCGCTGAGGGGGATTTGGCCATCTTTTTGGTTGGAGGTGCTTATGAAGTTCTCTATCAAAAGGAGAAATATTTTGTGGTACCCCAATCTTCTATTCTTATGGTGGAAAGAGAGGAAGATTTGTTTGATTAGCGTTATTGAACTAATTTAATCGCCAAAGGGTCTATTCTTTTATTCAGGTGATCTATCTGGTTGAGTTGTCAGATAGTTTGAAAGTAAAAATCTGATCAACAGAATGCTCTTTTCATTACATCAGTCTAAATTGTCTTGCTAAATGTTATATCTGATAATAAGCATACTTTTTTACCTGTTGGTCATGGCTTTGCTGGTTCTATGGCTTGTAAACTACTTCAGAAAAGTATTACTTCACTGGGAATATATGAAGTATGTAGAAGGTAAATTCGAAAAATATCAAAGCTATTGGGATACTGTATTTTCATTTGATTTTTCAATCGTTAGTGACATCATTATGTTGCTGTTACCTGTCTATCGAAGAAGCCCGCATCTGGAAGAGCAAGATGCTGATTTCAAAATTCTTGGAGATAAGCTCAAACGAGTTTTTTGGTGGGGCTGGGGAAGTTTTATTGCCATCATAGTCGTGCAGATCGTCATGTTGATCGTGACGCTGTTATTCGAAATCTTTTAAACCCGACCCATAAGGAATATAATCGCTGATTAACTCAACTGATCTGATTTTTTATCTCTTCACATGAGTAGCCTGCGTTGATGATTCATCAGTCAAATGACCAATTCCCTTTCCGACTTACTTCCCGATAAATCTTGTGGCAAACACTCTGCAGAATTACAACAACCCTTTTTTATTGAGTTCACCTACTTCTTTGGCGAAATAGCTTAAAATCACATTTGCTCCGGCTCTTTTGATGCTCAAAAGGCTTTCGAGCATGGTACGATCAGCATCCAACCATCCTTTCTCAGCAGCAGCTTTGATCATAGAGTACTCACCTGAAACGTTGTAAGCAGCAATAGGCAAGTCATAATTATCTTTTAATAACTTGATGATGTCCAGATAGGCCAGTGCGGGTTTCACCATCAAAAAGTCTGCACCTTCCTCTTCGTCAAGGTCTGCTTCAATGATGGCCTCACGCTGGTTGGCAGGATCCATCTGGTAGGTTTTTTTATCACCAGCTTTCGGTGCTGAGTCAAGTGCGTCTCTAAACGGCCCGTAAAAAGCACTGGCATATTTTGCTGTGTAAGACATGATAGATACTTCCTCATGTCCGTTTTCATCCAAAACATCACGGATGTACTCTACTCTGCCATCCATCATATCGGAGGGTCCGATAATGTCAATGCCGGTATCTGCCTGAGCCAGTGCCATAGCACCCAGGATTTCCAGTGTTTCGTCATTTAAAATTTTACCGTCTTCAACCAATCCGTCGTGACCATCAACCGAATACGGGTCCATCGCGACATCAGTCATGATACAAGCTTCAGGAAATTCTTTTTTGATCGTTGACAAGGCTTTCAGGTAGAAGAAATTCGGGTCATAGCTTTTGGTAGCTTCCTTATCCTTGTGCTTTTCATCAACGACTGGAAAAACATCAAAAGCACAAATGCCAAGTTTCATACACGATTCGATCTCTTTGAGCATCAGGTCTGTGGAATATCGAAATATGCCGGGCATTGAATCAACTTCTACCTGTTTCTTATTGCCTTCCAGTAAAAAAAGCGGGAAGATGAAGTCTTTTACCGAAAGCCTTGTTTCTTCCACCATATTCCTGATGGCCTGTGATTTCCTGTTTCTTCTTGGTCTTTTAAGCATGCTGTCTTTCTTTTACTACCACAAATCTATGGACTACTTACTGAAAACTGTTCATTTATTGAAGTGATATTTTCAGGATTTTACCATCTGTCCCGGTAGCCCAGCCTACGCCATTTCCAGTAAGTTTTACCGCCCAGTAGTTAGTAGTATCCAGAGAATTCCAGGTGGTGCCAAAGTCATTTGAGTAGTCAATTCCTTTAGGCCCGCTCACAAATACAAAATTCTGATCTTTGAAAGTGGTGACACCGTTTCCGTAGACGCTGCCTTTTAAAACCGGGTGTTCGGCAAGCGACCATGTTTTTCCTCCGTTTGTAGTGAAACCTACGTTGTAATAGTATTCATCTGGTACGGATAAATCTCCTCCTGATATGAATCCATTTTCTTCATTCCAGAAATTTATCGATGCAATGCCTGCCGCTTCTCCTGAAACGATTGGAGTAGCAGCTTCTTCCCAGCTGTCGCCGTAATCTGTTGTATAGATTACCCTAGGGCGTTCTCCTGCTCCTGTTCCGATCCATGCTTTCCCTTTTCCTTTTACTGCTATGCAGGTGCCACTGGCGGCAAAGCCTCCTTCACTTCCTAATGCTGCCGGAAGCTTTTTCGGATCGATTCTATTCCAGCTTTCTCCGCCATCGGTGGTTTTCAATACGAACAACTCACCATTGATCGCATCCCCAAAGGCAAGCCCATTCCGAGAATCCCAGAATTCGATAGTATTCAAAAAACCTGTAGAATAAGTCATCATGTAGGTGATTTTCCAGTTTTTGCCTCCGTCCGTGGTTTTCCTGATCTGCGACTGTGTGCCGGTTCCTGCACTCATTAGAATTACTTCATCGTTGCTGAATGCATGAATGTCTCTGAACTGAAGTGTATCAGCATTAGAAACGACATTCGACTGCCAGGTTTTACCTCCATCCGATGTGAATGCATAGGTACCTTTATGACCACTGACCCACACGTTGTTATCGTCAATGATACTAATGGCCTGAATCAGAGCTGTTGTGTTGCTTATCTGCGACGTTGTACTAACCTTGACAGGTGTAGGTTTTTCGTTGCAGGCCCACAGCGATAAAATGGTAACTGACAATAAAAGGTATTTCATGTGAAAGGTATTTTTGAATTACATGACAATTTACTTCGAATCACGGAATTATGCAGTAGGGTATTTTAAATACCGCTCTATGTACTCTATCAGTTGACAGAAAAGCTAATTTCCAACGGATTATTGCTGTTGTTAGAATCGGAACCCAGATCGTTATCAAAAGGACGTATCAGATTATTCCCTGCATTGTCTTCGATAGTTGGCTCGATTTTAATAATATAGTTACCTGTTTGCCATTCCGAATCGGGGATGAAGATCCATCGTCTTTCCTGATTTCTCAGAGAGGGTTTTCCGCTAATCAATTGATCTCCTTTATATATTTTGATACCTTCCAGTGCGGTCCGATAATCCATATTTTCGGAAAAAATGATAGAAAGGCTTTTAGATGTATTGGCAATTGGCGGGTTGATCTGCCATCGACTGCTGTTGGGTATTTTTTCATCTCTTTCGGAAATGAAAAAACTTTTTCTGAAATCATGAGGCAGCTTTTCCCCGTTTAGAGCCTTCCATTCCGATGAAATCTTAATCTGATAGGTCCTTCCTGCTTTTAATGGCGTGCCTAAATTCCTGCTTCTGATTAAATCCCGTTTAACCCTGCCAGGATCAATCCATAAGGTTAAAACTGTCTGATCCATATTCCACAAGGCTGGTTTTAGTGGGAGAAAAACATCTTCTACTACCTTGCCAGCTTCGTCTTTTACAGCAAGAAAACTGTAAATATTTTGGTCTCTCATTGGTTTTGAAAACCTGATGTAACACTTCAGTAGATTTTCAGGAACGGTATCGGCAGAAGGATAAAAAGCAAGCACTGTGGGGGGTGCCTGCTTTTTTCTTTTTAAAAAGATACTGTCTGTTTTTTGGCCGTTTCTGAATACCAGGTATTTCTTACCTGCACCCAACGGAATCAGGGGTTTGAAGATATCGTTTCGGTCACTTTTGGTCCAGGTTCCCAGTATCGGAGTTGAACTATTCTCCTTCGTGATGCTAAGAGAATCTGCCTGACTTTTTGCAACGATTCTTACTTCCAATATTTTATTCTCAAAGGAAACAAGGTCTGTTTCTTCCTGCGCTTTAGCATGAAGAAAAATCAGTACTAAAGAGATAAGGCCTAAAAAGCTTCCTTTTTTCAACATGAGAAAATTACAGCCATCTGCTGGATTGTGTTACAATATCCAGGTTGCCATTTGCTTTTCTCTGGATGAACACGAAATTGTCTTCTCCCAGTTTGTCAAGCTGCTGGACATTGACGAAAGGTAAATTGATGAAATCTACACCATCGGTTCCTGCTCTTTCCTTTACTCTGGTGGTTAATTCACCGTCGAAACTGGCCAGGTCATCAAATTTGAATTTCATCAGAGCCCGACTGGAATTGGCCATTAGCAGGTAGGACTTACCCTCTTTTTCCATGACAATCATATCCAGTGGAGTATTCCAGTTACCCAACTCAGCAACAGTTCTGCCTTTTACATGTTGGTCCGGCTTTAAAGCATCCAGCGGAAACACTACGAGTGGAGTGCAAGTGTAGCTGGCAATCAGGTGATCTTTACCACCAACTTTCGCTGCTGTAAATGTTTTGATAGGCGCATAGGTTTCATATTTGCCATGTGCTGCATGATAGATTTCCAGCGAAGACTGAATCTGATTCTTACCAAATGGAAATTTGATGCTTCTGAAGGTAGAGCTAAACTCTTTGTTTGATAGTCCGGTTACCATCACCTGGTTGTTGTAAAAAGAAAGATCTGATACAGCCCATATTCTCTGATCTCTTCCTCTTCTGTCTTTCGCGTCTTCGGCGATGGCATTATTCAGTGAAACAGAAGAAAAATTAACATTAGTTAGTGAAACAGGAGTGATGTTACCATCAGTCAGTTTTAGTAGTACAGGAGTGCCTTCACCACTGTGTACGGCTAAGTAGATACTGCTTGAGATTGGATTTACCGCCATGTCCTGAATGCTGATTTGACTGCTTTCAGTTCCTAAAGCATCAGCGATTTGCTGATCGATATTTTTAATGCTTACAGGTTTTGCTTCTGAACCCTGGGTGTCTTTGGTATCTATCGCAAAAACAGAAGCTGTTTTAGAGTCTCCCAGAAATAAGATTCCTTCCGGACCAAACGCAATAGAATTGATTGACTTGATCTCCGGGGTTCCAACTCTAAAGCCTTCTTTATAGTCGATCTTTTCAGGATTGGTAGCAAAAGCCCCGATGTTGACAATCATCAGAAGACAAAAAAGGTAAATAGATTTCATATCAGTTAGATTTTAATGTTATTAAAGAATTACTACGAAAAGTTGCTTAGGAGTCTTTCAAACTATGTAAACTAACAATTGATAGCCAACGTAAGTTACGACCAGTATTGTAGAGTTTAATCTGACATTATGACTTCTTAATCAATGTGCAACCATAAAAGCCGACTATTAAAAAATCAAAAACCGCATGTTACACAAAAGTTTCGTAGTAATGTTCAATCAATATAACACAATCTGCTGATTGAAAGATTTCTGCATGATCTATTTTTACATAAGTGGTATTATCTTACATAGCAGGATTGATTACTTTAATCCTACTAAATTGAGTTATTACAAACATTTAAAATACATGAGGAAGATACTAATGTTATTATTTTCTGTCATGTTGGCTTTTACAGCTGATGCACAGAGAATTAAAGACGCGGATGTCATTAAAAAGGCGGAAGCAATCGAAGATAAAGTAATCGAATGGAGAAGGGATATCCATCAAAATCCCGAATTGTCAAACAGGGAATTTAAGACCGCAGAAAAAGTAGTGAATCACCTCCGCTCATTGGGTATTGAAGTACAGACAGGCATTGCATATACAGGCGTGGTGGGTGTTCTTAAAGGAGGTAAACCAGGTCCGGTTATTGGATTAAGAGCAGACATGGATGCCCTGCCGGTCACTGAAAGAGTTGATTTGCCTTTTGCTTCCAAGGTAAAATCAGAATATAACGGGATAGAAACCGGCGTGATGCATGCCTGTGGTCATGATACACATGTTGCCGCACTAATGGGAGTGGCCGAAGTACTGGCAGGGATGAAAAAGGATTTGCGAGGAACGGTAAAGTTTATTTTTCAGCCGGCAGAGGAAGGAGCACCTGAAGGAGAAGAGGGAGGTGCCGAACTGATGGTTAAAGAAGGTGTGATGAAATCACCGGATATCGATGTGATTTTTGGTTTTCATATCAGTTCCGGGACAGATGTGGGAAGGATCAATTATCGACCGAGAGGAACGATGGCTGCCGCAGACAGATTTGTGATCAAAGTGAAGGGTAAACAAACTCATGGTTCCCGTCCGTGGGGTGGTGTAGATCCAATCACAGTATCCTCTCAAATTGTGCAGGGGCTTAATAACATTATTTCCAGACAGACAGAGCTGACCAAAGAGGCTGCAGTGATTTCTGTAGGGTTAATCAGAGGTGGGATTAGAAATAACATCATTCCGGAGGAAGTGGAATTGATCGGAACCATCCGGACGCTGGATACTGATATGCAGAAAAAAGTGCACGAGAAGATCAAGCTGACGGCTGAAAAAATCGCTGAAAGTGCCGGAGCAAAGGCGGAAGTAGATATTCAGGTTGGATATCCTGTAACATACAACGATCCTGATCTGACGAAGATGATGGTTCCTTCACTTAGAAAAGCAGCTGATAAAGTAGTTCTTGTCAATGCTATTACCGGAGCGGAGGATTTTTCCTTTTATGCCAGGGAAGTACCGGGATTGTTCGTTTTTGTTGGGGGAAAACCACTGGATGTGAAGCCCGAAGACGCAGCAGCTCATCACACGCCCGATTTTTACATCGATGAATCCGGAATCATCACAGGTGTGAAAGCGATGTTGTTTCTAACACTTGATTACATGAATATGAAGTAGAGTTAGTGGTTGATTGATCATAAAAAAAAGAGGCTGATAATTCGTTACCAGCCTCTCTTCTATTTCAAATTTTCTGTCTGTTATCACAAACCAAATTCTTTTTTAACTGCGTCTACATAATCCAGTTTTTCCCATGTAAAGGTCTCAACTTCTTTTGTGACGGTCTTTCCTCCAGGGCTTTTGAAAGTCACGGTTTTGGTTTCTGATACTCTACCCATATGACCATAAGCAGCAGATTCGGAATAGATCGGATTTTTGAGCTTTAACCGTCTGACTATGTAGGCTGGCCTCATATCAAAAATTGATTCAATTTTTTTGGCGATCTCTCCATCAGAAAGATCCACATTGGCAGTTCCGTAAGTATTCACATAAATACCCATTGGCTCAGCCACCCCGATAGCGTAGGAAACCTGAACAAGGATTTCATCTGCAACACCAGCAGCAACCATATTTTTTGCAATGTGTCTGGTCGCATATGCAGCAGATCTGTCAACTTTTGATGGGTCTTTACCGGAAAATGCACCACCACCGTGAGCTCCTTTGCCGCCATAAGTGTCTACAATGATCTTACGACCTGTAAGGCCAGTGTCACCGTGAGGACCACCGATTACAAATTTACCGGTTGGGTTAATGTGATATTTAATTTCATCATTGAAGAGCTTTTGCAATTCTGGCTTTAGTTGTGCTTTGACTCTTGGAATCAAAAGACTGATCATATCAGCTTTGATTTTATCCAGCATTTCCTGCTCTTCGGCGAAATCATCGTGTTGAGTTGAGATGACAATGGCATCAATTCTTACAGGCTGATTGTTGTCATCGTATTCAATGGTTACCTGAGATTTTGCATCTGGTCTAAGGTATTGAATTTCTTTGCTTTCTCTTCTCATGGCAGCAAGCTCAATCAGGATTCTGTGAGAAAGGTCTAATGCCAGCGGCATGTAGTTTTTAGTTTCCCTCGTGGCATAGCCAAACATCATTCCCTGATCACCGGCACCCTGCTCATCTTCAGTAGCTCTTTCAACTCCCTGGTTGATGTCTGGTGACTGTTCGTGAATGGCAGATATCACACCACATGAATTGCCGTCGAACTGATACTCACCTTTTGTGTAACCAATTTTATTAATTACATCTCTGGCCACTTGCTGCACATCAATATATGCATTGGTTTTTACCTCTCCGCTTAACACTGTTAATCCGGTAGTAACCAGGGTTTCACAAGCAACTTTCGACTCTTCATCAAAGGCTAAAAAATGATCCAGCAAAGCATCAGAAATCTGATCCGCTACTTTATCCGGGTGTCCTTCAGAAACGGACTCAGAGGTAAATAAATATGGCATAATTTTATTAATGTTCTTTACTAAAGGGGGCAAATCTAGCCGAAATCGGTTTAAATAGAAAGAAATGTTATTTTAAGACTAATAATGTCTCTAGCGGACATACAAACTAAATATTACCGGGACTTTGTGTAAGTCTATTTTTTCTTTTTTCCACTGGCCAATAGTCAGCGTTTTGATCAACTCATTTTCTCCCGTAATATCCCTGGCGACTGACAGAAAAGCATGGTTTGAGCAATTGTTGATCAGGTCTTTCATCAGATGCTGATTCCTGTAAGGAGTATCCATAAATATCTGAGTCTGATCTAGTTTTACCGCATCTTTCTCAAGTTTTTTGATAGAATTAATACGAGCTTTTTTGTCAATTGGGAGATAGCCATGAAATACAAATGACTGACCATTGAACCCGGAACCCATCAATGCCATCAAAATTGAGGAGGGGCCTACTAATGGCACTACAGTGATGTTATTTTGATGGGCATATTCCACTGCCAATGCTCCCGGGTCTGCTACTCCCGGACACCCTGCCTCACTCAAAATACCTACGTTACTCCCCAGGTAAACAGGTTTCAACAATTCTTTGAGGTCTTGCTTCTTCGTTTTTTTGTCTAACACCTCGAAATTCAAAGATTCGATCTGGATTTCCAGTTTTAAGCTACTAATGTATCTACGAGCCGTGCGAATATTTTCAACTAAAAAATAATTGCAATCTCTGATTGCTTTTACCGATTGCTGACTAACAGTAAGCTGTGAGGTACCTGGTGAAATCTCCGAAGGGATCAGGTATAACTTGCCATTTCCCATCGCTTAAGACCTTAAAAATTTCATAACAGATTCAAACAGTTCATTGGGCTTCACCGCATGCACCCAGTGCCCCGCTTCAGGAATCATTTCTATGGAAGAGTTTGGGAAATGCTTTTTAATTACAGGATGATCTGTTTCCTGAATATAGTCAGATGCACCGCCTCCGATAAAGAGTGTTTCCCCGTTGTAGGATTTATCGTCATCGAGACCCTTGCCCACTTCCAGGATGTTTTTTTCAATGACGGGTAAATTTACTTTCCAGCGAAACCCTTCAGGCGTTCTTTTCAGGTTTTTCAGTAAAAAAAGTTTGGTACCAAAATCACTGATGACAGCACTCATTTGTTTGTCGGCCTCTCCTCTGGTTTTGATATTGGCCAGATCTACAGCGTGGAATGCTTTGAAGATTTGCTGGTGATGAGGCGGATAGTTTTTAGGGGCAATATCCACTACGATCAGTTTATCGATTTTCTCAGGATACATACAGGCAAAATTCATGACAGTTTTACCCCCCATACTGTGACCGATCAGGTTTACCTTCCCCAGATTTTCATGAGCAATCAACTCGATCAGATCACTGGCCATTACCTTGTAGTTAAACTCTTCATGGTGAAATGAATTGCCATGGTTCCGTTGATCTACCAGAAATACCTCATACTTTTCGGCAAATTGTTTGCCCAGTGTTTGCCAGTTGTCGGAAGAGCCAAATACCCCATGTAAAATAATCAATGGCTCACCTACTCCCAGTTTTCTGTAATTCAGCATTATTTTAAGTTTTTTAAATACATCTGAATGGTGTTTTCCAATCCGTAGTAGATCGCATCGGAAATTAAAGCGTGTCCGATCGACACTTCATCAATGGCCGGAATTTGATCTATCAGAAACTTTAGATTGTTGAGGTCAAGGTCGTGACCGGCATTGATGCCAAGCCCTAGTTCGGTAGCTTTCCTTGCGGCAGAAACATAGTCTTGAACAGCCAGATTTCTATCAGCTGTATATCCGGCTGCATAAGGTTCTGTATATAGTTCTATTCTGTCAGCTCCCACATCTTTGGCACCTGCCACCATTTCCGTATCTGGGTCGGTGAAAATAGAAACTCTGGTGCCAAAGAATTTTAGCTGTGATACAATTCCTGATAAAAAGTTATGATTTGCGACAGTATTCCATCCCGCATTGGAAGTCAGTACATCGGGCCCGTCAGGAACAAGCGTGGCTTGTTCAGGTCTTAAATCTTCAATGATTTTCATGAACCTGTCATCGGGATAACCTTCGATATTGAATTCGGTGGTCACTACAGGTTTCAGATCATACACGTCTTTGGTAGTGATGTGTCTTTCATCAGGTCTTGGATGAACAGTGATGCCTTCCGCTCCAAAAGATTCGCAATTAATTGCCGCTTTTACTACGCTGGGGTTGTCTCCGCCTCTGGCATTTCTCAGAGTCGCAATTTTATTAATGTTTACACTTAATCGGGTCATATATGTTATTAATAAACAGTATCACGATATTGTTTATGTTAAAGGCTCTTTGTTTTAAAAACTACTGTGTAGAAAGCAAAATTGCAGTCAAAGTCTATGAAACCAGAGACAATCGGCAATCTATGCCAATCATGATCAACTTTTCGTGATTACCTATAATCTTTACTATATATTTGTCGTTTATCTCGGATTTCAAATAAAGAACTAATCAATGAGTCTAAAAAAACAAATAGAATCAGATATAAAGCAAGCAATGCTTGCTAAAGACAAAGATAAACTAAGAGCATTAAGAGCCATTAAATCTTTGATATTATTAGCGGAAACTGATAAGGGCGCTGCTGCGGAGCTCACTGATGATAAGGAAATGCAGATATTGATTAAAGCGGCGAAACAAAGAAGAGATTCACTTGAGGTGTATCAGCAGCAAGGTAGAGAAGATTTGGCGGCAGTAGAAAAGGTGGAACTTGATATCATCGAAGAATATCTGCCTAAGCAATTGTCCGAGGAGGAACTGAAAGCGGAACTGGAAAAGATCATAGCTTCAACTGGTGCTACTTCACCTAAGGAGATGGGTAAAGTGATGGGCGCTGCTACTAAAGCACTTGCCGGAAAAGCTGACGGGAAAGCAATCTCGTCAATGGTCAAACAGTTACTGACTGCTTAATTGGGCGTTTTAGATATAATATTCCTGTGTGTATTTGCACTGGCGGCCTACAAGGGCTACAAAAGTGGTTTGCTGATCAGTATTATTTCTTTTTTATCGTTGCTAATTGCACTGGTGCTGGCAATGAATTTTACGGGAAAAGTAAGTGAATATTTTCTGGCGAAATTCCCTGATAGAGAAGAAATTATCCCTATAGTTGTATTTGTAGGATTACTGATTATTGTAATTCTTTTGATCTCGATAGTAGGCAGACTGCTTAAAAAAATTATTGACCTTACTTTAATCGGAAGCTTCGATAGTTTTGCCGGAGCTTTATTTGGTATATTCAAATGGTCGTTCTTTATGAGCGTTTTTCTTTGGGGACTGTCGTATCTCAATATAATAATATCTGCAGATTATGCAGCTAGTTCGCATTTGCTTGCGTATATTGAGCCGATAGCGCCATTTGTATTCGATAATTTCGGAAAAGCACTGCCGTTTATTGAAGACTTAATAGAGCCGATTAAAAACATAGGGCAAGAGAAGACCGAGTTTTTAACGATGTTAATGTATGATTAGGCATTAGCATGCGAAGTTGAGTTTAGACCGGCTATTATTATCGTAATATTAAATTTTATAGTCCAAATAGTAATTATTCGCTCTTCACTATTATTTTCGAAGAAAACGAAGTTCAGATTCGTTAATGTAGGCAGTAGTTTTTATGAAGGCTTAAAATTGTTCAGAAATCCATGCCATAAAGGCGCATGCGTAATCCGTCATGTGGAC
>JBCBHL010000019.1:0-38510 GCA_038525605.1 Bacteroidota bacterium | reverse complement strand
CCCGAATTCGGAACTTCAGTTTATTGATAAATGTTGTCATGCACCGATGATGGAAGTGCCGGACAAATTCAATAAGTTAGTTAGAGACTTTTTAGATAGAAATTAATGATTGCCAAAGAACTCATAAACTACATGATTCCGCCTCTTAAAACCTCTGATCCCATCAGTAAGGTAAAGCTAGGGATGAGAGAATTAAGAGTTTTTGAACTGCCAGTAACAGCAGACGACAGATTCCTCGGGTTAATCACAGATGATCAGCTCGATGAAGTCGCTGATGGTGATCTCAATGATTACGATTTAGAAGGAGAATCCGCAGTAGTACAGGCTCATCAGCACTATTATGATGTCCTGAAAGTAGCTAATCGCGAAGCTGTGAGTCTGGTAGCGGTCGTTGATGATTATGGTAAATACTTAGGCGTGATAGCCCTGGAAGATATCGTTGAGGCCTTTTCCAAAACCGCTGCAGTTAGCGGGCAAGGCACGATCATAAGGTTGACCCTGAATGCAATTGACTATTCACTCTCTGAAATTAGCAGATTGATAGAGGAGAATGGTGTGAAGATATTGAGTTCTTATGTGGTAAACGTGGATAATGATCCTTCTAAAATTATGCTGACACTGAAACTCAATGAGGAGGAGGTGGGCCATGCCATAGCAACATTGAGTCGATTTGGTTACGTGGTGGAGACCTCTTATGCGGAGAACTCAAAAGACGAACAGGAAAGGGAAAGGCTAGACGGACTTTTGAACTATCTGAGGTTCTGATATAAAATATTACTCCGATGATGAAACTGGCAATTCACGGCAGAGGCTTTTCAGATCAAACGGCACCTTATATTAAAGAAGTACTGGATTTTATCAGTAGCAAGGGGAGTAACTTGATCCTTTCCGATCAGTTTGTTGAGCAAAATCAAAGTTCCGATATAGATTTATCCGCTTACAAGACTTTTAGTAAATCAGCGAATCGACTGGATGTAGACGCAATCATAAGCTTGGGTGGTGATGGTACACTTTTGGAGACGTTACTTTATGTAAATGATCAGGAGGTGCCTATCATGGGGATCAATACGGGACGCTTAGGTTTTCTGGCAACTATTGCCAAGCAGGACATCAATACCGCATTGGAATGCCTTTATGATAAAAACTATAAGCTTGAGGAGAGGGTCTTGATTCACATGGACAGTAATATAGAGCTGTTTGATGGGTATAACTTTGCAATGAACGAATTTGCGATCATTAAGAAAGATACTTCTTCGATGATCAATGTGAAATGTTACATCGATGACCAGTTCCTCAATTCATACTGGTCTGATGGTTTGATTGTGTCAACGCCTACCGGATCTACAGGGTATTCGCTTTCATGCGGCGGACCGATAATGTTTCCAAATCAGGAAAATTTTATCATTACGCCTATCAGCCCGCACAATCTGAATGTAAGGCCACTCATTGTTTCGGCAAATTCAAGGATTTCATTTCAGATTGAAAGCAGAAACAGGAACTTTTTGGTTTCGCTTGATTCCCGCTCTGTTACTGTTGATAACACAGTAAATCTTTCATTGAAAAAAGAAAAATTTAAAGCAAAACTAATTAACTTAGCGAATTATAGTTTTCCCGACACACTGAGAAAAAAGCTAAATTGGGGGTTAGACTTAAGAAATTAAACAATTTATTAATATCTTTTCAGCTACCAGGATATAATCTTTTGTATTAATTTGAGAGTGTTTTTTAAAGAAGCAGATTATGAAAAGACCTTTTTTGATAATGATCCTTGTACTTATTGCGGCTATTGTAATGCCTGATATTGCAGAAGCCCAGAAGAGATATAGGAGGAAAAGAGGAAATAGTAAAAGGATTAGAAAGTACAGTGGTAATAAAAGACGTACTACCGGAAGGTTTAGACCTTATACATTTGTAGGAGCAAACCTGAACGCAGGTAATTACTTTGGCGACCTTGCTCCCGTGAACAGGGCTGCCAGTACTGACATTTCTTTTACAAGACCTGGTTTTGGAGGATTTATAGGAAAGAGAATTAATCCCTGGGTCTCTGTTAGAGCCAGCTTGAACTGGGTAAGGTTAAGCGGGTCAGATTTTTCTGCTGATCCGGCTGGAGAAGGTTCCGATCCTCAGAGATATGCCAGAAATCTCAGTTTTAGAAATGATGTGTTTGAGTTAGGTTTGGGTGCTGAAATTGATCTTTTGAAAAACGTTGGGAGCTCAAACAGAAGGGTGCCATTCACACCATATCTATTCGTAGGAATCGGTGGTTTTTATCATAACCCGCAGGGACAGGTTCCTGATTTTGATGTGAATCATCCGGATTACAACAGGGCTGACCCTTCAGCGTCACCCGAAACGGCCAGATTTAGTAACGCCGGAAAATTCGTGGGCTTAAGGGCTTTAGGAACTGAAGGTCAGAATTTTACTTCTACATTGGAACCATACAGTAATTTTCAGGTAAATATTCCAATTGCAATAGGCTTTAGGCTAAGACTTCCTGAGAATTTTGACGCTTCCATAGAATTTGGACTCAGATATTTATTCTTTGATTACCTTGATGATGTTAGCAGAGCAAATTTCGCAGATCAGGATTTATTTGAAGATCCGCTTGCCAGAGCACTTGCTGACAGGAGTCAGGAACATGTAGATGTGTTTAGTGGTGACCTGAGAGTTCCGGCATTGGTAAACGGAAGTCCGTACACAGTAACAGATATTCGGGGTAACCCAGACGATAATGATCTTTACTTCGTTACACAACTAAAGCTGTCGTATATTCTTAACGGAATCAGGTCAACAGCTAAGTTCAGGTAACTTTCAAAAATGAAGAAATTTAATATTTTATCATTAGAAAAAACGAAGAGGTTCCTGGTAACCTCTTTGTTGTTTTTAACAGTATATACATCCCAGGCTCAGTTAATCGAATATGGCGGTGGAATAGGGGCCTTCAATTACTCCGGAGATCTGATCAGAGGATTTCAGGTGAGCAATGCAACACCCGGTATCTTTGGTGTTTACCGTCTGAATTTCAGCAATGCTGTTAGCACCAGGTTTTCTTTAAGCTATGGCAGGTTGCAGGGAAGTGATGACAACCCTATTGATCCTTTTGCCAGACAAAGAAACTTTAACTTTAATATCAATCTGCTGGAATTTTCCAGTGCATTTGAATATTATTTCCTCGATTTCAAAAGCAAACATGCAGTAGTCAACTGGTCGCCTTATGTGTTTGCAGGCTTTGGCCTTTTCAAAATTTACGGAAGGGACTTTCGAGAACGAAATTATAACTCCATTCAGCCTTCGGTGCCTTTTGGACTGGGCTTCAAGCAATTGATTGGTAGGAAATTTAGCGTAGGGATCGAATATGGAGCAAGAATGACTTTTTTTGATAGGTTAGATGACCTGGGAGATGGAGATCAGGCAATTAAAAATTTCCAATACGGGAATCCAAACGATAATGATTGGTATCATTTTGTTGGAGTTTCATTCACATTTATACTCTGGGATATCCCCTGTCCCTTCCCATATATACCCAATGGATCAATTTATAGGTAAGATTGACGCCAACTTCTTTAAAAAAGTCTAAAAAAAATGGCAAATTTGTAGGCTTTTGTAAAGAAGACAAAAAACAGTGATGGGAAACCAGCATCAAGAATTGATAAAAATACCGAAACATATTGCCATTATCATGGATGGTAATGGTCGATGGGCAAAGAAGAAAGGAGCAGCCAGAATCTTTGGTCACCGCAATGCCATAACTGCTGTAAGAGAAAGCTCTGAGTTCTGTGCTGAATCGGGTATTAAGTTTCTGACACTCTATGCATTTTCTACTGAAAACTGGAGTAGACCTCAGGATGAGGTTCAGGGACTGATGTCTTTGCTGGTATCCACTATCAAAGATGAGCTGCCGACGCTCATGAAAAATAATATCAGGCTGTCTTCTATTGGAGATATTAGTCTACTGCCAGCGAAAACAAGAGATTCATTGGCAAAGGCAAAAGAAACCACCTCAAAAAATACGGGGCTTACTTTAATACTGGCGCTGAATTACAGTGGCAGGTGGGATATTGCCCAGGCAACAAAAAAAATTAGTGCATCTATCGAAAAAGGAGAACTCTCAGCAAACCTAATCGATGAAAATGTCATTAATAAATATATGGATACCTATGGTATTCCAGACCCTGAGCTATTGATCAGAACCAGTGGGGAGATGAGAATCAGTAACTTCCTGCTTTGGCAAATAGCATATACGGAGCTATTCTTCACGGATGTATTATGGCCTGACTTTAGGAAAAAACATCTGGAAGAAGCGATAAACTCCTATCAGAAAAGGGAAAGAAGATTTGGAAAGACAAGTGAACAAGTGAAGATATAGGATGAGAAAGGTATTATTACTGGGGCTTATTTTAATGAGCATAGTAAGTTTCAAAGAATCTTTTGCTCAGGTAAATAACGTGAGCTATGGCAATCCGCGAGAGTATGAAATTGCAGAGATTAAGGTAGAAGGGTCGCAGTATCTTGATAATGTTGCACTGATTTCTTTATCAGGTTTGAAGGTTGGAGATAAGATCAAAGTACCCGGCGAAGACATCAGTTCTGCTATTAGGAAACTCTGGAAACAGGGCATTATCGGTAACGTTGAAATATTTGCCTCCAAAACCGAAGGTGGTAAAATATGGTTGACCATTAAGTTGACAGAAAGACCCAGGCTTACCAGGTTTATATTCAATGGAGTCAATAAAACGCAGGCAGGTGAATTAGATGATAAGGTCAATCTGGTTAAAGGAAAAGTTTTAACTGACGCCATTGTCAAAAACGCTGAAACCACAGTTGTCAAATATTATGTTGCCAAAGGGTTTCTCAACGCTAAAGTTGAAGTTTATGAGCAGAAAGATACCTTGCTCAGAAACAGTGTGCAGCTTGTAATTAATGTTGACAGAGGCAAAAAAGTGAAGATTAAAAGCATCGATTTTGAAGGAGACACCAACTTCTACGCTTCTAAATTAAGAGGACAGCTCAAAGGAACAGGTGAAATTCCGAAATTGAAAATTCACAAAGACCTGATTGCCAAATCACTCAAACTTCTCAATCCGAAAAATGCATATGAGTTCATTGCTAAATCCCATAAGGTAGAAAAGGGAGACCTAAAGGAGTATTTGAACAATAATATGAATATCAATGTATTCAAAAATAATAAGTTTGTTAGGTCGGATCTTGATGATGATAAAAACAGTCTGATTGCTTTTTACAATAGTAAAGGATACAGAGACGCAAAAGTGATCTCTGATTCGGTTTATAATGAAGGCGACAGGTTTCTCAATATAAAACTGAAAGTTGATCCGGGTAGAAAATATTACTTCAGGAATATCAACTGGGTGGGTAACTACATTCATAACGATGAAGTATTAGACAAAGTCCTCGCAATTGAAAAAGGAGATACTTATGACCTTGATCTGGTTAATAAGAAGCTCAACTTTAATCCGCAGGGCGCTGATGTAAGTGCTTTGTACATGGACAACGGTTATTTATTTTTTAGAGTAAATCCAGTTGAAACCGGTATCTATGGCGATTCTGTAGATTTGGAGATGAGAATAGTGGAAGGTGCCCAGGCTACCATTGACAAGGTTTATGTAACTGGAAATGACAGGACCAATGATCATGTGATCATGAGGGAGATCAGAACGCTACCTGGTGATAAATTTAGCAGAGCCTTGTTGATCAGAACTAACAGAGAACTTTCTCAATTGGGTTATTTTGATCCTGAAAAAGTAAATCCGGTTCCGATACCAAATCCTGTAGCTGAGACTGTGGACATCGAATGGCAGGTGGAAGAAAGACCGAGTGATCAGGTACAGCTTTCAGGAGGCTGGGGTGGTTTCTTCGGTTTCGTAGGAACAGTTGGATTGCAGTTCAATAACTTCTCTCTGAAAAATATTCCGCATTTTGAGAAGTGGAGACCTTTACCTATTGGTGACGGGCAGAAATTAGGACTGAGTATTCAGGCAAACGGAAGAAGATTTCAAAGCTATAACTTTAGTTTCTCAGAGCCGTGGCTTGGTGGAAGGAAACCAAACTCCTTCGGTGTTAATTTCAACTTCTCTGTACAAAGAAGCTTAGACCCACGAACAAACGAAACTATCGGTTCGCTCGAAGTTTCAGGTCTGACGGTTTCGCTGGGAAGAAGGGTAAACTGGCCGGATGATTTCTTCACTGTTAGCAATTCAGTATCATTTTTAAGGTATAATCTCTTCAACTTTGGTCGAACACTCGGATTCTCGACTGGAGATGCCAATAGTTTGACATTCAATACCACTATAGCAAGAAACAGTGTGGATCAGCCGATGTATCCAAGACAAGGATCTCAAGTGTCGATTAATGTGGCACTAACACCGCCGTATTCATTATGGAGAGATATAGATTATGATAATCCGGAGTTGGATGCAGCTGTAAGATACCAATGGCTGGAGTACCACAAATGGAATCTTGACTTCAAATATTACCTCAAATTAATTGGTAACCTGGTATTGGCTCCAAGAGCGCATTTCGGATTTATCGGGTCTTATACGCAAAGAGCCGGAATTGGCCCGTTTGAAAGATTTCAGCTGGGTGGTGATGGACTTACCGGGCAGAACTTCCTCTTAGGGACAGATATCATCGGACTGAGGGGATATGAAAATAACTCGATTGTACCAGTAGATCAGGCTTCAGGAATTGAGGGTGGTGTTGCATTTAATAAGTTTGTGATGGAACTTAGATATTTGATTTCACCTAACCCTGCCGCTACTATTTATGTATTAGGTTTCGCTGAAGCAGGTAACAACTGGAATCAGTATAGTGAATTTAATCCATATGAGCAGTTTAGGTCTGCCGGTTTCGGAGTGAGAATCTTTATGCCTGCATTTGGATTGCTTGGTCTTGACTGGGGTTACGGGTTTGATACCTTACCTGGAAGAGCTGACCCTAGCGGTTCGCAATTTCATTTCTCTATCGGTCAGCAGATAAGGTAATTAGAATAATCAAGGCCAATATCATAAATGGAAATTTGGAACGTTATTTAGTTTTTTAATCGATCTAACAACTACTAAGTACACACAGATGAAAAAAATTGGCATAATCATTGGTATTCTTTTTTTAGTAAATAGTTTTAGCTTTGCGCAAAAGTTCGGATATGTAGATTCGGATTATATTCTCAGCAAGATGCCTGAATATTCTCAAGCACAATCTGAAATTGATAAACTTTCCCAGCAGTGGGAAACGGAAATCAAAGATATGTATAAGCAGGTAGAAGCGATGGAAGCTAAGCTCAAAGCAGAAGAAGTGCTTCTTACCAAAGAAATGAGAGATGAGCGTGAAGGCGACATTGAGATCAAATGGACGGAAGTGAAAGATTACCAGAAAAAAGTTTTTGGTTTCGATGGCTTGTTTTTTCTTAAAAAGAAAGAATTGATAAAGCCCATACAAGATAAAGTTTTTGAAGCGGTAGAAAAAGTAGCCAAAAGTAACAGACTTCAGATAGTTTTCGATAAATCTGGTGAGCTGGTCATGATCTATACGGACCCAATTCACGATTACACGGATTTTGTTTTAGAAGAATTAGGTTTAGGTGATAAAAATGATACCGTAAGTAATTAAATTTGAATTGATTAAAATAACGTGATATGAAAATTAGATTATTCGCAGCGGCAGCATGTTTAATGTTGCTATCCTTCGCAGGACAAGCTCAGAACCTTAAGATAGGTTACGTACAGGTGGAAAAGATATTTGCAGAATGGCCTGAAACAAAGTCTTCAAACACACAATTGAAAGAGCATGAGGATATGCTTAATACCAGACTTCAGGCTAAAGTGAAAGACTTTCAGACTAAGGTTGCGAACTACAATGAAAATGTAGGAAGCATGGATCCTGTTACCAGACAAGATACAGAAACTGAGTTACAGAATTTGCAGTCACAGATTCAGCAGTTTGAAGCAAATGCTCAGCAATCAATCGCTCAGAAAAATCAAACTTTGTTAGCTCCGCTACAAACGAAACTAAAGAATACAATCGATCAGGTGGCGAAGGAAAATGGCTACACGCACATTCTTACTTATGGTTCTGCTTTGGTTTATACAAGCGACACTTCAAGTGATATATCAGCGAAAGTTGCTCAGAAATTAGGTTTCTCCTTATCTGCTGATACTCAATAAGAACGATACTTTAATAAAATATTAAATCAAGGCTACTAACGAAAGTTGGTAGCCTTTTTGTTTTTAGGTACTGCTACGGAAAGTCAAAACATCTGCTCTCGATCGCTTTACTATGCTACTTCGATTGTGAATTGATTTTAGAGAATTGCGCCTATTAGATAGAATTACCCGAAATTGATAGCAACTGATTGATAAAGAACCTCTTTTACAAGACGTTTTTTAAATATCTGGTCAGATGTTTCAACTCAAAATCGGTATCGACGATTCTGTTGTCCAGAATATAGCAAGGCGTATAATCGAGCTCATTTACTTTTAACCATCTTTGGAAATCAGGTTTGTTTTGTTCAAGATCTATCGGGAAGTGCTTTCTGATGCTCTCGAGGTTTGTTGTTTTGGTGAAGCAAAAATCAAGAAACCCTAATTTGTCCTCTCCTCTTTCCAGATATTGCATCATATAATGAGTCAACTCTATAAATCTGACATCATAGGAAATGACAACTTTTATGGAAATGTATTCACTAAATGTTTGGAGTACTTCCCTTAATTCGGGATACTTATTTCTACAGGCCTTGCAATGCGGATGTGTTACTATTGTCAGTTGATGTTCAGCACTGCTGCTACCTATCTCTAAGTGATCACTGATATTCGGAGATCTCAGAGGAGTGCCATTTTTCATCAGAATATCTATATTGTCAATCTTTTCTTTGAATAAAAAGTATTTCAGTCTTTGATTTCTGAAAGTCTCAAGCCTGATTCTGCTGTTTCTCAGGTAGTAGACAGACAGAGATATTGCGGAAAGAGTCAACAGGGATATTCCGATAGTCTGAGTGTTTATCAAAGATAAATCTGTTAAAGAAATCCCCTTAAACAGGATAATAGCCAGATATTCCAGCCAGATTAGCGCTAGCACGATCAAACATAAAAAGCACCACGATTTCAACTTAAAAGCCTGTAAATACAAAGAAAAGAAGGTGAACGCCAGACCAATGAAGCTGAGAATAGTCAAGATTTGCCAGAATGATTGTTCTGAGGTAGTCAGCAATAAAAGGATGGTAGTAGCTGTGAAATAAGTAACACCTACTTCAGATAGATTAAAACCCAAAAATGAAGAGTTTGGTGATCGCACTACTTTTGCACAATCAAATTTTCCGGATGTACAGATATTGTCGAAAATCTTACTTTTCAATCCAATTTCTTTCGAGATGATAGAAAGTGTTACAAAAATTCCGATCAGCTTGATGATGAGGAGACTGACTAGTGGAAGAGTAAACACTGCAAATGATATGTTACTCACTGCTAATAAAAAACCAATGCATAGAAACAATGCCGTAAAAGATGAGATGTTTTTTCTAATCCTATTTTGCTTTTTATTGGTTTGGTAGTTGTTCTCTGCTTTTTGATCTGTCGCATCAATCAGGATGCAGATCATACTCCATTTGTCAAGGAAGTCACTTAAGGAAGCTGTAATCTTTTTTTCGCTGTGATCAATATATTCAACCCTGTCATCTCTAACTTCTGTTAAGACAATATATTGAAGCTTGCCGTCTTCATCCTCCAGTGAGGTTAAGCATGGAAAATCTAATTCATCCAGTTCATCTTTTGAGATTTTAACTAATAGCGAATCGATATGGAAGTAATCCAGTAAAATCGTTACCGCGTTTAAGTCGATCGTGTTATTGCTTTGCGAGTAGTTATCTAAAATGTACTTCCTTGTGTATTGTACATTTAATAAGTCGAGTAATTGAAATATAATTTTAATGGACATATTGAATTTGATTTAGATTATTTGTTTTTCTGTACTTGTACAAACAAACAAAAAATATTAATTTACAAACAAATCATTTAAAAACTAAAATTATACAATCATGAACAAAAAACTAAAAAAGTTTAAGGAGCACAAACTGTCTGATTCCATGAAAAGAAAGATTCTGGGATCTGGTTCAAACTGTGATACAATCCGAAGCTTTAATACCGCATTCGATCATTGTTATGACAATGGTGCAAGAGGCGATGCTTTGACAAGTTGCATAGATTTTATATGTGACATTGTCGATGACCCTGATGCTTATCTTGCCTAGTGATTTCAAGCAATTAGAGTAGTTGATCCTGACTGATAATTTTATTTAAAATCATCAGAAGATTTCAATTTTTACTAATTGTCTCTTTTCACATTTAAAATCAATCACGAGCAATTATTCTTCAACAAAAATTAATTAAAACTTACAATTATGAACAAAAAACTGAAAAAGTTTAAGAAGTATGAATTATCTGATTCCAAGAAAAAGAAGATTCTAGGCGCTGGTGCTGGTTGCGACACAATCCAAAGTTTCAACAGCTCATTTGATCTCTGTTATGATAACGGTAAGAGAGGAGATGCACTGACAGAATGTATCGACTTTTTCTGTGAAATTGCAGATGATCCGGATCTCTACTACACGTAATGATCTAATGAAATTAGATTAATTGAGATCGTCTGATCAAAATCTTGTAAAAGAGTGTAGTATCAGACGATTTCATATTATTACTCATTGTCCTTTTTAACCTGTTAAATCCATCAATATTAATTATTGCTTATTAACATTTTTAAAATCAACAATTATGAATAAAAAACTGAAAAAGTTTAAAAAGCACGAATTATCTAATTCAATGAAAAGAAAGATTTTGGGAGGTACTTCATGTGAAACCACTGATCTGTTTAACAGGGCATTTGATTTTTGTTATGACAGTAATCACAGGGGCGAATATTTGACAGGTTGCATTGATTTGATGTGCAGAACCTATAGTAAACCCGTTTCTTTTATTTAATGACTTGGATTAGTTTGACATCTGATGACTTCCCTCTTAAAGGTAAGGTGTTAAGCGAATTCAAATGATTAATCATTGTCTTTTTTAAGCTGCTATATCAATCAACCACAACTATTTCTTACTAAAACTTATTTAAGATCAACAATTATGAATAAAAAACTGAAAAAGTTTAAAAAGCACGAATTATCTGATTCGATGAAAAGAAAGGTTCTGGGAGCTGGTTCAACCTGTGAAACAACTGCAAGTTTTAACAAGGCATTTGATTTTTGTTACGACCACAATTACCGAGGTGAGCCTTTGACAGGTTGTATTAACTTCATGTGCATAGCCTACGATAACCCCGAAATCTCTTTTATTTGATGCTTATGTCAATATAGATTTGTTGAGATCGTCCGATAACTTTCCTGCTAAGTGGAAAAAGTATTAGGCAATTTCAATTTAGACTCTAAAAAATAAACCCTGCTAATAATCCGCAAAGAAAGAGCAGAGGTGTAGGTACTTTTGTTAAAAACAATGTTAGCACCGTTCCAGCAATGATGATGTAGTTGATATAGTTACCTCCCAATGGTTCGAAAAGAATAAAAGCTGCGGCTATCACCAATCCGGCACTTACAGCCTGAACCCCTTCCAATGATGCTCTAATTACTCTGTATTTTTTGAGTTGCTCCCAAAATCGTGTAATGAAGAATATCAGGAATGTGCCGGGAAGAAATATGGCAATTGCCGTGATCAGCCCGCCAATTAGCTGAGTACCATAACCCATGTCGCTGAGCGAGACCGTTCCAACATAAGCTGTAAATGAAAAGGTAGGGCCTGGAATTGCTTGAGATAGTGCGTATCCCGAGGTAAATATTTCATCGGTCATGTAATCTTTAAACTCTACAAATTCCGTGTGGAGATATGGTACTAATACCTGCCCTCCTCCAAAAATTAAACTACCGTTCCTGTAGAAGTTTTCAAATAAAAGTACTGGTTTGTAGTCAGTGATTCCGCCTAATACTGCAGCGACTATGAAAACACCTGCCCACAGGATAAAATTGGACCAGTTTATTTTTAATCTTGACTTTTCTTCAACAGGTTGTTTCTTAAACTTAAAAGCGGACAAAACCCCACCGATGATGATGACGACAGGAAAAAGAAATGGTGATCTGAGGTAGTAAGCCGAAAATGCGCCGAAGATCATTAGAAAATATCCTAGCTTAGTGCTCACCACTTTTGTGGAAATCTGATAGGCAGAATATCCTACTATGCCTACAGCAATTGGTTGGATGTATTTGAGAAATTCCAGGGAAACATTTTGCTCATTCAGCAGGTTGATGACAAATCCTGCCGTGATCATAACGGATACGGCTGGTAGCATCCAGACAAGCAATGTCAGGTAGGCAAGATTGGGGCCGCCCACTTTAAAACCCAGAGCTGTAATAGTTTGTGTTGATGTAGGACCGGGAAGAATCTGGCAAAGCGCGTATAATTCCATCAGGTCCTTTTCGGTAAGATATGCTCTTTTTTTGACCAGTACATCCAGAAACATAGCAATATGCGCCTGTGGCCCGCCAAACGATGTCAGCGAGAGTGTCAGGATGTCTCTCAGGAAGATGTAATATCTTACCTTCCTTATCATCAATTACTTCTTTAAGCCTATTTCTGCTAATCTTTGATTTAAAAATTCCCCTGCAGTGATGTCGTCAAAAGACTTAGGATTGTCCTGGTCAATACAGCTGTCAAGACAACTCAAATCCATTTCAGAAATCGGGTGCATGAAAAATGGGATAGAGAAACGCGAAGTTTTCATTTTATCCTTTGGAGGATTCACTACCCTGTGAATTGTTGATTTTAATTTATTGTTCGTTAGCCTGGACATCATATCACCGACATTCACAACGATTTGGTCTGGCAAGGCAGTGATCGGAATCCATTTGTTGTCCCGTCTTAATACCTGCAACCCGTCGGCGCTGGCACCCATCAACAAGGTTATTAAATTGATGTCTCCGTGTTCTGCTGCTCTTACTGCATCGTCAGGAATTTCATCCGGATTCTCAATTGGGAAGTAGTGTATAGCCCGCAAAATACTATTCCCACTCTTTACCTTATCGTCGAAGTAATCTTCGTCCAGCCCCAGGTACAATGCGATGGCTTTGAGCATATCAACACCAGCTTTTTCCAATGTTTGATAAGCTTCAACTGTGGTGTCTTCAAAATTATTGATTTCTGATGGGAATACATTATCCGGATAAAGCTTCTTGGGATCATCAGGTTGTCCGACATGGTAGAATTCTTTCAGATCACCTGTGTTTCGCCCTTTCGCTTTTTCTTTCCCTTTGCTAACATATCCACGCTGACCGAAAATGCCTGAAATCTCATATTTAAGTTTCAGTTCGTCGGGTTGTTTGAAGAAAGTTTTCACTGAATCATAAAGGTGGCTGGTCAGTTTGTCTGATAAGCCGTGGTTTTTTATGGCTACAAAACCAATGTTGTTATAAGCTTCTCCTAGCTTTTTAACAAACTCCATTTTAGCATCAAGGTCTCCCTTTCTGAAATCATCCAAATCCAAAGATGGGATTTCGTCAAACAGTATTTCTTTGCTCATATCGGTACATTTTCGTACTTGAAATTTACTATTTATTCCTCAAATATCTGATACAAGACCTCAAGAGATTTTATCTTTCCGAAATTATCGATGTGTTCCGAATAGTAATTCAGAATCATATCCAGTGCTTTTCTTCTGATTTTATGATTTGATTTTAGCTGAAAGTAAGCGCTTTCGTCTTTTACAATTGTCAGATATTCAGTTAGTTGCTGATCGCCGTGACTTTCGATGTTTTCAGTGTCATAGATACCGAAACCCAGAAAATTGGCGTAATTAATCAGGAAGAACAGATGAAAATTTTCATAGCCGATTTTCAATGAATCAAACTGGATAATAGCATTCTTTAAAAACGTAAATTGCTGGTTTTCCTCTTCGAAATTCTCCTCAAGTGTTTTTACCAGTATTTCTGTTAGGAATAACGAAATTGTGCTTTTTCGAATGTCATAATGTACAGTCTTCAGGGGTATCTGATTTTTGTATTCCGACAGGCGGTTGATATCTCTTTTTTGATTGTAATAGGTTACTAGATCGAGAATTGTAAAGGGCTGGAAAAGGCCAATGCTTTTCTTTGATTTCTGACTTCTGATGCCGTTGACAATATAAGATTGAAGGCCGTACTTTCTGGTGTATATCCTCACGATGATGGAGGTATCTCTGTATTTGAGATAGTTTAGTACAATACCTTCAGTCTTTTCAAGCATTAATTAACGATTGCTAATTTCCCAATATAAGTCTCTTCTCCTTCTCTGTCAGCACTAAAAACGAGATAAACACCAGTTCTGGCTTTGTTGCCATTGATGTCCCTTAGATCCCAGGACGCACCACCGCCGTTTGCTTCTATTTCTCTAATTAATTTACCGGAGATATCAGTGATTTTCAATCTGACGTCTGTTGCCAATCCATTGAAACCTACCAAACCATTGAAATTTGGCCTGACAGGATTAGGGAATATTTTCACATCTGAGTGGAAGGCAGTCGACTCTGTTGCATCACTTCTAAAACTTACCATCCCTTTGTCTGTTACGAAGAAAACCTCACCATTTTGAGGGTTGATGCTGATATCCAAAACATTATCGGATGGCAAAGGACTGTTTTCGGCAGTGAATCTGGTAACTAATGACTCGCCGGCCTCTTCCAGTAACCAGGCGCCGGTAGTATTGCCAATCCACTTTCTGTTACCGGGATCAGTCGTAATGCTGTTGATTACCTCGTCCCGAAATAAGAAGTTGTTTTCAAAAACAGGAAGAATAGCGGTATTGAAATTTGAAATTTCCACAGAAGCCGACGGAAAAAATGCAACACCTCTTTCTGTTGCTACCCACACTTCATCATCCAAATCTATGGAAATATCGTTGATAATTGATGACGGTAAGTCGGAATTGTTGGCGTTTACCACGGTCACCTCATCCAGTTCAGGGTCGTAAATTGTAATGCTGGAGTTATTGTCTCTTATCCAGACATTCCCTGACACGGCGATTTGTATGATTTCAGAGGCCCTCCCATTTAAGTCGTAAGATTCCCAGTCGCCTTCATTGTTTAACAAATGTAGTGGATTGTCTGAGTTGAAATTTGCAACCCATAAACCTTGCTCGTTTGTCTCAATATCTGTGACAATCACCCTCCCGGTTCTGCTATCAGCCATCAGCGGCGTATCTGTTAGCGTGTTTTGATTTGCTGCGTCATACAAACCATCTCCAAACGACCCAAAATACCTGTCGGAGATATCGCTCACATTTGAAAAGCTTTCTATTGCTTCGTTTGACCAGCTTCCATTTTCAAAAACGGCGAAAGTCGACTTGTTTAGAGGTGAAAATCCTTCTGTTCGGAAAGGACCGAAAGCGTAGATTTTACCGTCTTGATAGACAAGGTTTTGAATGTCGTCTGTACCAGGGCTATTGGGACTTAGTTGCTGAAAAGTGCTTCCGCTTACTTTTTTAAGACCGCCTTCCAGGTCTGCTAACCATAATTCATTATTAATAATGCTGATATCTGCCAGTCTTTCAGAACTTTCATTTGGTATTTGACTGACACCGCCATTTTGCAAAAAGTAGCCAATGCCACCGCTAATGATGGAGATACTCCCGTCGGGTTGTGCTTTAACAGACGTAATATTATCAAATTGATCGGTGATGAGGGTGAATACGCCGTTTAGGTAATTGTATATCTCTTCGTCATTTGCTAAAATGATTTCAGAATTACTGGTTGTCGCTGTGATCAAACGAAATTCACTGACACCCACTGGAACAGAAATTTGCTGCCAGTTGTTAAAATCCAGCAGATTGATGTTATCCGATAACCTTGCTGAAAGTAATCCTGATGAAGTAACTGCGAATATGGAGTCATTGGCAGTTTGCGTTGCAAAAACGCTGGGCTGAATTCCTTCTGGTCCGATCTCCCGGAATACTTCAGATATCACTTCTCTGGATAGATCTAAGACCACAATGCCAAAATCTGTAGAAAGGTAAGCAAACTCATCTTTTATATGAATATTGCCAATTCGTTTATCCTGTACAATGTTCTGATTTTTAACCAAATCAATATTGGTTATTCCATTACCAGAAAAAAGGTCGATGTTACCATTCTGATAGCCAAGAATTAAAATGTTTTGATCGGGTGAGTAGCCCATTGCGGATATACCCACATCGCTGAAGCCATCAATTTTGGTGAGGATATTGACCGTATTATCTTCCTGATCAACATAAAACAGGCCATTTTCAGAGGCACAAAATACTTTAGTTGCAGTTGCTTGTATGATTCCTGCGCTCTGATAGTTGAAATGTGTTCTCCAGGAGCCTTGTTCAATATCCTGTGAATAGGCTGACAGGCTGATCAGTAGCAGTAAAGAATAGGTTAAAAGCTTTTTCATTTTTCATTCATTCCTTCTATGTAGCATTTTCTACACCTCGCTTCATAGATGTCTGTTTCACCTAAAACGACTTTTTTATTGGATTTAGTTCGTCGGAAGGAATAAGTTGCCACATCTCCACAACTCATGCAGATGGCATGTACCTTTGTGACATACTCTGCGATGCATAGCAAACTCGCCATTGGACCGAAAGGTCTTCCGGCAAAATCCATGTCCAGTCCTGCAACGATTACCCTTTTGCCGGAGTTTGCCAGTTTATTGGCGACTTCTATGATTTCATCATCAAAGAACTGAGCTTCGTCTATGCCTACGACATCACAGTCGCTCACTCGAAGCAATATGTCATTAGCAAAATTGACAGCAGAGCTCTGAATAGCATTGTCATTGTGAGAAACGACATTTTCTGCGTGATATCTGTTGTCTGTAGCAGGTTTGAAAATCATGACCTTTTGCTTGGCAATCATTGCTCTTTTCACCCTTCTGATCAGCTCCTCCGTCTTTCCTGAGAACATAGAGCCACAAACGACCTCAATCCAGCCACTTCTGTTGTTGTCAAAATTCCGGTTATCTAATTTTGGTTCTACAAACATGATTATTCAGAATAAGATATATGTGGCAATTTATATAAATCAGGCACTTTAACGACAATATCTCCTTTAACAATTGCCTGGCATGATAGTCTACAATTATGCGGAAGGCGGTTTTGCGAAGCAAATTTTTCCTCTGCCGACGTTCTGACTTCCAGGTTTTCTGATCCTGAAAGTATGATGGCAGTACAAGTGGTGCAGCGGCCTTTTTTACCGCAAGCATGCATCCAATCGATGTGATTTTCCTGTAAAATGTCCAACAATTTTTCAGATTTACTATTACAATAAATAGTTTTACCGGAGAGGTTATCAATTGTTACCTGAATCATCTAGGATTTATGTAAATTTGTTATAGTATGAATGGACGTAAAATTAATCATCAATTTGTAGAAAACTATAGCAAAAAATTTTCAGAGCAGATAGTGGATGAATTTTTCGCTACCAGGAGAGAAATTACTGGTAAGGAGATTGTTTCATTGACAAAATCGAAGCAGATTAATTTTTTGGTTATAAAGAGTTTATTTAATCAATGGCAGGACGAGACCAAGAAGCTCGAAAGTCCTTTCTTTGATTTTAAAAATGATAAAGTGAGGAAAGCGCTGGTTCAGTTTATGAACACGCTTTCACAATATATTCTGGTTAAAAAGGAAGATTTCTATCCGCTGTTGAAAAATGCTGTAGAAGATGCTATTTACCTGGTGTTTTCTCCGTTGGATTTTTTCCTTGCCGAAATATCTCAGAAGCATCCTACGCATTTAGGTGTTAAAAGCTTTAAGAGCATCACAAAATATGTGAAAATAAATGCAACACCTCTGGCTGAATTTGTCAGTGTATTGGAGGACACAGGAAAGGATAAGCTGGAGATAGATGTTGCCTTGCAATATGCCAATGACATATTTGAACATGTAGAGACGCCGGAAGTTGATCAAAGCAATTTTCTAAAAGCACTTTCTGCGATTGCTCCACTGAGTGCCGATGATATTTACATAAGTGAGATAGAAGCTGAAGAGCCGGTTGTCGCAGAAGAAGAGCCTGCTTTTGAGCTGGATAGTTTTCTGGAGGATGACCTACCGGAACAGCAGGAAGCTGAAGTGCCAGTAACAGCAGAACCAGAAGAGGAAATTGAGCAAGAGGAGGAAATTGAAGAAGAGGAAGAATCTGTTGAACTAACAGATGACATTGCTGAGTCCTTGCCGGAAACAGAAGAGACTCTTCCGGAAACCAGTACGCAGAGAGCTGCTGCCAAAACAGAGTCTATCGATGATACTGTGTCATCAATTATGGATGAGGTAACAGACGGTAGCAGCAAATCAGTTGAAGAACCACCTGTAGCAGATGAGAGTGTTATTTCAAATTTTGACGATGACGACATAGATGAATTTGTAGATACAACTGACATTCCTCCAATAGATCTGGAACCAAAGGGTGTGATTAGCAATTATGAAGAAGAAGAAGAACCCGAAGAACCAGCTATTCTGAATAAGAATTTTGCCACAGAGCCTGTCCCCACCATCAATGAGACGCTAAAAGAAGAGGAACCTGACCAGTCGCTGGCAGGTAAACTTGCCGATAAGCAACCTGTGGAAAATGTATTCTCTTCTATTTCTGTTAATCAAAGGTATATGTTTACCAATGAGCTATTTGGTGGAAACGGCGAAGATTTTAAAGAGGCGATAGGTTATGTAGAAGAGTGTATCACCTTTGATGAATCTGTTGAGTTGTTGGTTCAAAGGTATGCCAAACCCTATAAATGGGACATGAATTCAGTAGAGGTAAAAGAACTATTGAAGGTGATCTTCAGAAAGTTCAGAGATTAAAACAGTAAAGTCGCTGTCAATTGAAATCTCTTGATCAAGAATCTGGTTGATTTTGTGCTGCCAATTTAATGATGAATTGATCGACAAATTTTTATTTTGTACGCACTTACGGTAAACTAATTGCGACACACTTTAATCAGCGTTGTAAGATTTGCATTCTGTGAGCATCCAGTTTTAAAAAGATGAATAACAGGATCGTAAAGGACCACAGAGATGATCCTCCGTAGCTGAGAAATGGCAGGGGGATACCTATTACCGGAAACAAACCGATAGTCATTGCAATATTCAGCGTAAAGTGGAAAAACAATACGGTGAATACCACATAGCCGTAAACCCTGGCAAAAGTAGATTTTTGTCGTTCCGCTAATTGGATCAGTCTGAAAAACAATGTGATGAATAAGCCCACTAAAATAAGACTACCTATCCATCCGTACTCTTCACCAATGGTGCTGAAAATGAAATCTGTACTTTGGGCCGGTACAAAATCGCCCTGTGTGAGTGAACCTTGCAAAAAGCCTTTGCCAGCTAATCCTCCCGAACCGATCGTGATTTTGGAATTGGTAGTCTGATAACTGACGCCCTTGCCGGATGGATCCACAGATGGATCTACCAAAGCCAGTACTCTTTGTCGCTGATGTGGTTTTAGTACATCCTTCATGATGAAGTCTACACTGAAAATGAATCCAAGACTCATCACAAATACAACGATTACCAGCAATAATTGCCTTACTTTTCTGATGCTGAGTCCTATTAAAACCAAAGCAATTGTACTCAGAACAATGACCAGTATAATGTTTTTTACCAGTAGGGAGGTAATGAATAAAACAGCCAGGTAAAGTCCGATATAAAGTGGTATTGGCGATAGGCCTTCCCTGTAAAGGACAATAATCAATGCAACGAATACCAATGCAGATCCTGCGTCCCCTTGTAGTAGAATCAGCAATGCCGGCAAACCTATAATGGCAATGTTAATTAGCTGGTTTTTTGTTTTTGAGAGGTCTTTGCTACCTGCAGTACTCATGTAGCGTGCCAGCGCCAGGCCTGCAGCGAATTTTGCAAATTCAGAAGGTTGAATCTTAGCGGGACCAATTTCCAACCAGGATTTAGCACCATCTACTTCTCTTGCAAATATCAAGACCAGCAACAAGGCTACTATTACTGCAATGTACAAAATATAGGAAATGGTTTCATAGAATCGGAAATCAATCAGCAATACTGCCAGTACAATAAAAATACTGGTGATGATCCATAAAAGCTGACGACCGGAGTTGATATCCAAACTGAAAATAGAATACGATTCCCCTTCCGTGTAGGTAGCGGCATATATGCTGATCCATCCGATGAAAACCAGCGCATAGTACACCGTAATGGTGATCCAGTCATATTGATATGTTCCGTCAGACTTTCTCAATTGAAATCATTTTTATACACATATTCCTCCAGCCACGGTCTGGTAATACTTCCTCGAATGTATTTTTCCATCACCAGGCTAGAGATTGAAGCTGCGGCACGACCACCCTGACCCGCATTTTCCACATAAGCGGCAATCGCGATTTTAGGGGATTCTCTGGGCCCAAAACCCATGAATCCGGAGTGGTCCTGACCTGTTCCGTTCTGTACGGTACTGGTTTTACCACAGATATCGATATCGGCGATATTTGCTCTACGACCCGATCCCAGCTTAATCACCCGGGACATCCCTTCGATAACCGGCTCGTAATGAACCAGATCAATTCCCACATCATTTTTGATCAGGTACTTTTCAGGGATTTCATTTTTTTCTCCTATGGATTTAATGATATGCGGACTGAAAAAATATCCTCTGTTTGCGAGTAATGCACCAAGGTTAGCCATTTGAAGTGGCGTTACGGTGACCTCTCCTTGTCCAATGCTGACGGAGGCAATGTTAGAATATTTCCATCTGCTTTTACCATAAAGTCTGTCATATCTGGCTACATCAGGGACAATGCCGGGTGAAGCTCCTGAAATATCAATGTCCAGTTTGACGCCCAATCCAAATTTTTTGACACTTTCAGTCCATTTTTTTAAACCCACTCGGCTGTCGACAAAAGAGTTATTGGTAGCTCTGTTGTCAATTACCCGTCTGAATACTTTGTAAAAATAGTTGTTGGAAGATTTCTGAATGGCCAATTCCATGTCATAATAGCCGATCGGGGCAAGGTCACCAATCAGAGATTTGTCAGAATAGATTCTTTCCTCAGGTGTAACCACTCCTTCCTGTAGGGCAATCAGCGATTGGATGGTTTTAAACATGGATCCCGGCGGATAGCCAGCCCTTAACGGTCTGTTGAAAAGTGGTTTCAGTGAATCACCGTTGATCATCGAGAAGTTGTCACTGAAATTCCTTCCTGAAAACAAATTTGGATCATAAGATGGACTGGATACCATCGCCAGAATTTCTCCCGTTGCGGGTTCAATCGCTACCAGGCTGCCTACTTTACCTTCAAATAGCTTTTCAGCATATTGCTGCAGCTCAATATCGATTGTCAGCTTAATGTTATCACCGGGAACAGATAAGGTGTCCAGCAGCCCTTCGCCAAAGGCACCTGTTATCAGTCCTCTGTTGTTTACTTTTTTATGCCTTACACCCCGTTTGCCCCTCAAGGCCTTTTCATACTCACTTTCTACGCCATTTATCCCCACGTAATCACCCTGGCTGTAGTAGTCGGTCGTATCATTTTGCAGTTGCCGTTTGCTGATTTCAGCGAGATAACCCAATACATTGGCCATTGATTGAAAGGGATACTTTCTGACGGTCCTTGGCGCAACAAAATAGCCTGGATAGTTGATCAGCTGATCCTGAATATTGGCAAATTCCTCATTTGAAAGCATTTCGAAAAACAAGGAAGGTTTCACCTGATGTGCTTTGCTGATTTTTTGCATGTACTCCTCCCGGGTTATACTGAGGATGTCACAGAAAGCTGTGGTGTCGATTCCTTTCGCCTGACTTTTGATTACCATTAGGTCATAAGCCGGCTCATTGTAAACAAGAATTTGATCGTTTCTGTCGTAAATTAATCCTCTGTAGGGATATTCTACAATAGAGGCAATACTTCTGGTGTCAGCTTCGGTTTTGTATTTGTCATCCACAACCTGAATGATGAATAACCTAATTAAAAAGGTGATTCCCACAATGGCTGTAAATGAATATATGACAATTACCCGTTGCTTAAACATTTAAATTCTTTTAGTAGTCTTTGTCGAGAATAACTGTATGATTACCAGAACGAAGAATGTGAAGATAGCACTAAGCATCACCCGTAAGATGATATCCAGTTGAAATCCTGCACCAATAGAGTCGAGGAAGAATACAATAGAATGGTGGAGGAGCAGTAGCGGAATGGTGTAAACCATCAGTCTGATGATACTTACCCCTTTCATGCTGATAAACCCTGTCAACTCACCCATATCTCCCAATGTTGCCTGCTGCCAGAATGGTTTGACAAACATGAGAGTAGTACAGGCGATCATATGAATACTGATCGTGTCACCAAAAATATCGATTACCAGCCCGACCAAAAAACCGAGTATCAGCAGGGCAATTCTGCTGATATTGAATGGTAAATAGATTAGAAAGCCGACATAAAAGAAACAGAATGCAATATTCGATATTACCATTTTGTTGAGTAATGCTGTCTGCAATACAATGTAAATAAATATGCTTATCAAATATGTGAAGACTGTTTTTTGTGTCATTCTTCAGAGATCGTTATGAGACTATCTATTTCTGTCTGCAACCTATCTTTGACGATGTAGGTCATGCTAACTTTGTGAAACGAAGTGGCCAGCTCCACATCAATGTCGTAAAAAGATTCATTGATATTTACATTGATGTTTTTCACATAGCCGATCGTAATGCCTTTGGGAAAGACAGAGTTATAACCAGATGTCACAACGGTATCACCTTCTGCCAAAGGTACGTGTCTCGGTACATATTTCAGTTTCGCTAAGCTGATATCGCCACCTTCCCATTGAGTGGTTCCTATGGTGTTGTCTCTGGTGAGCATAGAAGATACTCTTACATCTGTATGTAGCAGTGAAACCGCTGTTGAGAAGTTTTTAGAGACAAATTTCACCTGCCCGACTACTCCATTTGGTCCAATCACACCCATACCTCTTTCAATGCCGTGGTTGCTGCCTTTATCCAGTAAAATCAGATTGTTTTTTTTAGCCGTGCTGTTTCTCTCAACCATCGCCGGGATGATTTCATATCGGTCGAGGAGGGAATCGTTGATGCCAAATTTACTGTAACCACTGCTGTAAAGGTAATTGGTAAGTTGCTCCCTTAACAGCGCATTCTCGATAGCGAGCATTTCATTTACCTCGCTGAGAGAAAAGTACTTTTCAGTATTAAATATCTTCTGATTGGCATTGGCAACAATTGCATTAGACGTACTAAGATAGGATACATTATAGTATCTGTTGTTTCTTACCAAAAGCCATATGCTGATTACGAGAAGTAAAATAAACAGCTCAAAAGCGCGATACTTGTATATGAATCTTAATAATCCACGCATCTAAAGTTATGGGATCAATACTGCCTTGTATGAATTCAGATTCTTTAAAGCCTTACCAGTTCCTCTCACAACTGCTCTCAATGGATCTTCAGCGATGTGAATTGGTAATTTTGTTTTTAAAGCGAGCCTTTTGTCAAGTCCTCGCAACAGAGCACCACCACCTGTCAGGTAGATTCCATTGTCATAGATATCAGCAGAAAGCTCCGGCGGTGAAATCTCAAGTGCTTTCAATACAGCTTCTTCTATTTTAGAAACGGATTTGTCAATGGCAAAGGCGATTTCAGAATAAGAAATCTTGATTACCTTCGGAATTCCTGTCATCAGATCTCTGCCCCTGATTTCATAATCTTCCGGCGCATCGTCCAGTTCAGTGAGGGCAGAACCTACTTCTATTTTTACTTTTTCAGCAGACCGCTCTCCAATGAGCAGGTTGTGCTGCCTTCTCATGTAATCCAGGATGTCTTTGTTGAAAGTATCCCCTGCAATTCTGATTGACTGGTCGCAAACAATACCTGATAAGGCAATAACCGCAATTTCTGTTGTACCACCGCCTATATCCACAATCATAGATCCTACCGGCTGCTCAATGTCTAGATTTACACCGATTGCTGCTGCAATTGGTTCATAGATCATATACACTTCCTTAGCACCGGCATGTTCCGCAGAGTCTCTTACAGCTCTTTTTTCCACTTCGGTGATGCCTGAAGGGATACAAATCACCATCCTATGGGAAGCTGGAAACAGTCTTTTGCTATTGCCATCGATCATCTTGATCATCCCTCTGATCATCTGCTCTGCAGCATGGAAATCGGCAATTACTCCATCCTTCAAAGGACGGATAGTTTTGATATTTTCGTGGGTCTTTTCATGCATCTGCATGGCTTCCCTGCCAATCGCTAGAACCTTGTTGGTGTTTTTGTCTATTGCGATAATTGAAGGCTCATCCACAACTATTTTATCCTTGCTGATGATCAAGGTGTTAGCTGTTCCTAAGTCAATGGCAATATCACTGGAAAAGAAGTCGAATAACCCCATAGTGTTTTCTGAAAACTAAATTTTAAAAAAGTACTGAAAGATAATAATTTGTATTTAGAATCAACTTTAATAGGTGCTAAATTAATGTTTAAAATGTCTAAATCCTGTAAATACCATTGACATACCCTCTTTATCACAGTAATCTATCGATAATTGATCCTTGATGGAACCACCTGGTTGGATTACCGACCGAATACCAGCTTTGTTGGCGATCTCTACGCAATCCGGAAATGGGAAGAAAGCATCTGACGCCATTACCGCACCATTTAAATCAAAACCGAAATTTCCCGCTTTTTCTATCGCCTGATTCAGCGCATCTACCCTTGAGGTTTGGCCAACGCCACTGGAAAGCATCTGAGTGCCATTTACCAGTATGATGGTATTGGACTTGGTATGCTTGCAGATTTTGGATGCAAATAGTAAAGACGCTGTTTCGTCGGCAGTTGGTGCTATTTTTGTCACCGTTTTCAGATCGGCATCTTCATCGGTTTTACGATCAATATCCTGAACAATTACACCGTTTAACAGTGTCTTAAACTGCTTTTTGTTATCCAGATTCTTTTTCTGCTTAAGCAAAATTCTGTTTTTCTTTCCTTTCAGCAATTCCAGTGCTTCATCAGAGAATCCTGGAGCTATCAGCACCTCGAAAAACAAGGAATGCATCACTTCCGCAGCTTCTTTGTCCACAATCTGATTGGTGATCAGCACACCACCAAAAGCAGAAATAGTATCCGCTTCAAATGCTTTTAAGTAAGCGTCCTTTACAGTTTCCGCTGATGCTACACCGCATGCATTGTTATGCTTCAATATCGCAAATGTAGTATCCTCAAATTCAGCGATGAGATTAACTGCCGCATCAACATCTACCAGATTGTTGTAAGAAAGTTCCTTTCCATTCAGCTGATCGAAAAGCTCTTCAAGCGGCCCGAAGAAAAAGCCTTCCTGGTGCGGATTTTCGCCGTAACGCAGCTTTTTGCCCTGGCGAATGCTACTTTTAAAACGCGTCAGGCCTTCAGTTTCATTGAAATAACCATAAATGGCACTATCGTAATGCGACGAAATATCAAATGCTTCAGCTGCAAATTTTCTTCTTTGCTCGACGGTGGTAGCTCCATCCTGAGATTTCAGGATTTCAGATAATTCATCATACTGTTCCATTGATGAAACAATCACCACGTCTTTGAAATTCTTGGCAGCAGCTCTGATCAGTGAGATGCCTCCAATGTCAATTTTCTCAATGATTTCTTCGTGACTGGCACCTGATGCCAAGGTTGCTTCAAATGGATATAAATCAACAATTACCAGATCAATATCGGGGATGTCGAATTCATTTTGTTCTTTTAAATCACCTTCATTGTCTCTTCTGTATAGAATACCACCAAAAACCTTTGGATGAAGTGTTTTCACTCTCCCGCCGAATACTGATGGATAGGCAGTAACATCCTCAACGGCTTCTACCGGAACTTCTCTCTTCTCAATAAAGGCTCTTGTACCTCCTGTAGAATAGATAGTCACATCATTTGCGTGTAGGATGTCCACGAGTGTTTCCAGTCTGTCCTTGTGGAAAACTGAGATCAATGCTGAATTGATTTTTTTTAGGCTCATTTTCAGTAATTTAAAAGAAGCTGCAAAAGTAAGAATTAATCTTTATTCAATAGACTTTATCGCGTTAACTTTTATAAAGATCAATTTTCGATAATACATGCCCCGGATTTCATTGATATTCAATAATTATGAATTCATAATTATGAATTGAAACTGTGAAATTCCGAGCTAGTTAAAATTTTAAAGTTTGATCAGAAAACTGTCGAGAAAACCTTTGATTCTTTTTTAGAAAGATATTTAGAAAATGTTTTGGATAAGATTTATCGAATTGAGCCTCTATTGAAATCCATTGATGTAGTTGGCAACAATTTTAGGGAAATGCTCATACTCCAGCTGGTGAATTTTTGCGGCAAGATCGGTGGCTGAATCATCAGTAGAAACCTCGCAGGTTGCCTGGAATAATACTTTTCCTTTGTCATATTCTTCATTGACCAGGTGAATGGTGATGCCGCTTGCTTTTTCCTTTGCTGCTATTACAGCTTCATGCACATGTTGACCATACATGCCTTTCCCGCCATATTTAGGTAGTAAGGAAGGATGAATGTTTATTATTCTGTTGGAATAGTTTTCGATGAAAAACTGCGGCACTTTCAATAGAAAACCTGCCAGAACTACAAAGTCGATCTTGTATTGTGCCAATAGCTTTAAAACGGTTTGGCTCTCGCTGTCTGCGAAATCCGTTTTGCTAAAAACCTCATATGGGACATTCAGGTTTTTAGCCCTTTGGATCACAAAAGCATCTTTTTTGTTGGTAAGGATTACGGCCACTTCCAGGTCTTTGACTCCCTGAAAATTGCGGGTTAGATTTTCAGCATTGGTGCCGCTGCCCGAGGCAAAAATTGCAATTTTTGTAGTTCGCATTGTTATTAAAACTAGTGGAGAATCATACTGATGATTCCAGTAAGAATAATGAGGTTACTGTAAAATTTAAGGTATTTGAAATTCCTGATAGTATCAGCTTTTCTGAGCTTGTAAATGAAAAATAACATAAACGGCACAAGACCAGCAAAATAGTAAACGACTAATCTGTTATCTACTTTTACTAGGAAATAAATTAACATCAAAGCAGATATACCGCAGATTACATACAGCAATTTCTTTGTTTTTCTGACCCCAATCAGCAAGGGTAGTGATTTCAATCCGTGCGTCTTTTCACCTTTCATATCTTCCATATCCTTGATGATTTCTCTGATGATCATAATGGAGGCAGCAAAAAGCGAATAAGCATATAATAGCGGATTTAGGTTGTTGTATTGTACACCGATCATGAGAATTGCCATACCAGTCAGGAAGCCAATCAGCAGATTGCCAATTAGCGGCAGCCTTTTCAGACTATTGGAATACAACCAAAGCAGAAAAGAAGATCCCAGGTGAATGATGCCTATCTGCCAGGAGGCCAATAATCCTATAAATATGCCAACAAAATTGAAGAACATGTGATAGAACATGGCAGCTCTTCTTTTGAGATTTGTTCCAACAACTACTTTTTCAGGTCTGTTGATGATGTCGATTTTTTGATCGTAATAGTCATTGATGATATATCCTGCGGAGGAGATGAGTAGTGTGCTGATAACAATCAAAAACAACTTGATATCGGTGAGGTACTGATACCAATGCCTCGATGGACCAACCAGGAAGATAGCAGTAAGATACTGAGCGAGGCTTATAATAATAAGGTTAGCCACTCTCGTAATCTTTAGTAATCCCTTGATTGAGAAAATCTTGGCTTTATTTTCCATGATCAATTACTCTGAACGATATTCCGAAATGATGGATTCTGAAATCAACTTGTAAATATCCTTATAATTTTCCTGTTTTAATAAATCCAGGTGTTTATTCATGGTTTCGCTATCACCTCTTTTCGCCGGTCCCGTCTGACTTTCATAAGCTCCTTTCTCAAAAGCTTTGGCAATCGTTTCTTCTATTAAAGGACGTAGAATATCAAAATTTAAGTTATCAGTGCTGAGGTTTTTTTCTGCTATGTAGAAGAGGTGATTGACAAAATTGGAACTAATAACCGCGGAAAGGTGATACATTAGCCTGTCGTCAGAACTAACAGATTTGGTTGTAAGCTGACATGATTCGCAGAACTGCTGCAGGTTGCCCAACACAGTCTCTGTATTAGCTTCTATCAGAAAAGGAACTTTCGCCAGGGAAATACTTCTGCCTTTTTGAAGTGTTTGCAAGGGATACAGTACTCCATAACCTTTGAATTTTGGCAAAGCGAGTGTATCCATCGACACAGTACCGCTGGTATGCAGGATGATTGCATGACCAGTGTTTCGAAGTTCATCAGCGATTTTTTCGATAGAGTCGTCATTAGTTGCAATGAGGATATAATCGACTATTTCTCCTTGATAGTCAAGGGAACTTCTCCTGTGAAACTCTTCTGAAATCGAACTTTGCTTTCTGGTGTACACACTGGAAATAACATGCCCTGCATCTCTAATCCAAATCAATAAATGTGAGGCGACATTGCCGCTCCCTATGATCGAGATTTTTTTTGGAGTCATACTCATTCCAGCTGTTTCTCTCTCATTTTCTTAAATTCGATGTATCTTCTTCTGATGGCGATAGTGAAACCAATAGTAAGAATAATCGTGCCTAACCAAAGGATGTTGATAAGAGGTTTTTCCACTGCTTCCAGTATAATCCAGTCTTTTTGAGCAGTATTAACGGCAAAGGAAAATGTCCCTTCTTCCGGACTGATCTTATCCAGTTTTATTTTAATGGCCAGATCGTGAATGATTTCTTCCGTCTTACCAACATTTCTGTCTTTGATTATGAATAAAGGCTCTGCGTAGTAAGTTTCCGTTTCACCTTCAATCCTGATAACAGCTTTTACGGCAGCATCGGTGTCCTGGAGCGCAACTCCATCGACCTCATTAATTCTACTGACATTTTCCAGTACAGAGACATAGTCATTGAGGTAGAATGTTTCGCCAATTCTTACTTTGATCGTGTCTGTCTTTCCCCAGTCGTCTCTGATATTTGGATCAGGAAAAGTTCTGACGTGCGTATATAAATCTGCCATCAAGGTCCTTTTAATATCGGGAGAATATACAATGCCCATCGCTTCGTTCATCTGGACCCTTGGGAACAGCGTAAATGTGGAACCATTTTTCTTGGTATATTCTATTTCGAAGTAGCTGTTTTCTGTGCCGTCTATTGTCAGAGTATCGCCTTTAGCAATGCCTTTTTCAGGCAGATTCTGAGATGCTACATACTTTTCGGGATTGTTGGTCTCTTTTACAAAATTCTGATTGATATAACCCTTACCTTTAAATAGCTTTCTGATCCCCCTGTAGTTGAGAGAGTATTTATCCATTTGACGAGGATCATTCTGGTAAATCAGCAGGTTGTTTTTATTGACTTCTTCCGGGAATTCCGTACTCCATAACAGCCCGGTATAATTTTTAGAGACCACCTGATCGTAACCGGATGAAAACAGTATTCCTATAAGCATCATGGCAACACCGATATGCGTAATGGCACCTCCCGACAATTTAGGGCTGCTTTTTAGTACTGATATCAGCACAGTGAAATTTGCTACAATCGAATAGATTCCAAAGAAGAAAAGCAGAATGTATTTGAAAAATGAGAAAACCACTTCTCCGTTTGTTTTACCTTCCTGGTCAAAGGTGCTCAGATATCCGAGGGATGCCACGAGGATTGTGAGAACCAGGGAAATAATAATTGGTGCTGTTAAGACTTTTCTCAGGCTTGCTACATCCATTTTTTTCCACCAGAAAAACTGACCTGTTCCTGATAATGCCGCCAGCAGAATGGCAAACCATACCTGTATTTTGGTGTAGTCTCTTACCTGATCAACCGGAGGTGCCAGGTTGAGGTCCAAACCTACTAACCCGCCCAATTTGTTGAATACCGGATAAGAAGTCACGAATATCACATGGAATGCCATCAGGCAAAGGGTAGTAACACCGAGAAAAATCCAGAATTCTCGGGAGTAGGTTTCGAGTTCTTCCTGTGTGGATGGAATTCTACTCCAGCGTACAATCATTAATATAACGCTTCCTGCAAAAAAGGTGAATAAGTACAGCAATAGCTGATTTTGTAGTCCCAGATCGGTGAAAGAGTGTACCGAACTATCTCCCAATACACCACTTCTGGTAAGATAGGTAGAATAAACGATCAATATGAAGGAAGCCACAACCAGTATAACAGACGCTTTCAGGGCCTTTTCACTTTTCTTGTAGGCGATCATTGTATGGATAGCTGCCACCATAATCAGCCAAGGTACAAATATGGCATTTTCTACCGGATCCCAGTTCCAGTACCCGCCGAAGTTCAATGTTTCGTAAGCCCAGTAAGCCCCCATGAGAATTCCAATACCAAGTACGAGAGCAGAAAATTGTGCCCAGGGTAAGGCGGGCCGTATCCACTCCTTTACTTTGCCCTGCCATAATCCAGCGATGCAATAAGCAAATGGAACCATTGTGGTAGCAAAACCTAAAAACAGCGTGGGAGGGTGTATCACCATCCAATAGTTCTGAAGTAGCGGGTTGAGTCCGTTTCCATCTTTAGGAACAAACTCGGGATTCATTTTAAAGATAGGCGCGTTGATAACTTCCCTTAAAAGCATGAAAGGGCTGCTGCCAATCTTGAAGACTTCAAATGGGACAACTCCCAGAATCATAGAAGTGAGAAATGCCTGAATCAGACAGAATACTGTCATGACCGAAGAAGTCCATTTCTTGTTGGTTTTGATGATCACCAATCCCAGAATAGCATTCCAGACTATCCAAAGCAGAAAAGAGCCTTCTTGTCCTTCCCAGAAACTGGAGATCTGATAGTAGACTGGCAACAATTTCGATGTGTGGCTCCACGCATAGTGATATTCGAAATAATGATTACTAATAATGTAAAACAGCGTTCCTACTATAGCGAATACAGAAAGCGTATGGATGTAGTAAAACAAATTAGCTGTTTTCTGCCAGGATTCGCTTTTTTTATTCGTGGCATGCAGATATATACCAAAAGCCATTAAACTGGTAATAAATGAAATTATAACAGTTAAATGACCTAAGTCTCTGGGGAGATAATGCATTGTGATTTAGTTAAAGCAACAAGTTATACCTTGACCTCTTCTTCTGTGTATTTGGATGGACACTTCAATAAGATATCTTTAGCTATAAAAGTGTCTTTTTTGTAATATCCGATGATGACAACTTCCTCAGACCGCAAAAGATCATTTGGTATCGGATTGGGATGAAAAACCTTTTGTTCCATATTGTTTTTATCGACCATGGTGAAGTAGAAGGACATTTTATTGGGGCTTTCCATGATGCCACTGATCTTTCCATTCACTTTTTTGAGCTGTCCAACAACATGAACTTGTCTGTCGTCTCCTTTTTCACGTAGTTCGAGTGCCTCGCTGAAATTTACATAACTCCCTGCATCACCTGTGGAGGAAATAATAATCATAATAGCAATAGCGATGACTATGATTCCGAATATGTGCGATTTTTTCATAACTATTCTCCTTTCTCAAGCTTAGTAATCTTTTTATCCAATCGTATCGTGTAGTACGTAATTCCTCCGAAAATGATTAGGATAATCCCTACAACAACATAAATCTTTCCGTTGGAGCGCATGACATCAGCCATTTCTATCCTGGTGTCAGCTTCGTCAACATCTACTGGCCGGTAATCTTCCTGAGCACTTAGGTTGAGTGATAACACCAAACCAGCCGTAACTAACAATACTTTTAATCTATTAAATAACTTCATCTCTTTTTTGCTCAATTAACCTAACTCTTACATTTAATGTAGCGACCCAGACGCCAAGCATAATCCATGCTAGTCCTGCTATATAAAACACCTTACGCAACTCATTGTCCAGATCGTAAATATTGAACCCAGGGTTGCCTCCGTTACCCGGATGAAGCGAATCTGTCATCCTTGGCAATATGAACAACAAAGGCACCAGACAGGCGAATGCGAAAATATTATATACCGAACTGATTCTTGCCTTATTCATAGGATCTCCAATTGAGCTTCTAAGCACCTTATAAGCCAGATATATGAGTAATCCAATTGCGGAAGCATTTTGTTTAGGATCATTGCTCCACATTGAACCCCATGCAAATTTTGCCCAAAGCATCCCTGTCAGTAATCCCAGTATTCCAAATAATATTCCCACGTTAGCAAACTCCACACTGAAGGTGTCGTACTTAGGATCATTGGTTCTTAGACTTTTGACAGCATAGACCACCGAAAACAGCAAAAGCACAATCATGCCCCACCACATAGGGACATGAAAATGTAAGGCCCGGATGGTCTCATTGAGTATAGGCTTTCTGGGTACAGCGAATAGAAAACCTGCAATAATCGTGTACACGAGTAACACGACAGTGAGAATCTTCCACCATGATTTATACATCAGTTTTTCCATAAGTAGGGGAATAGTATGACTGATAAAGTAACAACGATAATATCTATTGCCAGTAAGACGGCGATTTCATCGAAACTGAATGAAACATCAAGTCCGTCGATGGCTATTTTTGATATTTTTATGCAATTAATAATGACTGGAATTACAATCGGAAAACTAAGTATCGACATCATCACCGGATTGTTCCCTGCTTTGGAAGCTATGGCCGCCACCATCGTCATAGGGAGAGAAAAACCGATAACACCAAGTACCAATGCAGATAAGAACAAATAAATGTTGTCAACCGGATTTCCCATTACGGTCAGGTATAGTCCAAAAGAAAGTAAAGCAATCAATAAGGTAACTATGGAGTTATATATCGATTTTGCCAGAATCACACTCTGGGGCCTCACGATAAAGTAATAATATAAGAATCGTGGCTCTCCCTCCTGAGTGAAAGATCTTGAGATGCTATTGGTAGCTGCAAATAAGATGATAATCCAGAATAACGCGTTCCATGTAAATTGATCTACAATGTTGAGGAAGCCCAGGTAGCAGATAAATATTGTGCTGAACGCAAACAGAATAATAGAGCCTAATGTGTGTTTTAATTTCAGCTCCAGAGAAAGGTCTTTTAGTAAAAGATATTTTATTTCTCCCAACATTCCGTTCATGGGCGCAAAGTTATATCAGAAATGAATAATGAAATATGAAAAAAGTCATAAAGATTAGTGTACATACATCAGCTTTAGAAGCCAATTGAGTGCTGTTGTGGAAAGTAAGCGAAATGTATCGCACATTTTGGAATAGATAATGAATCCTATTAGCATTGCAAAAAATATCTTTTTTTGATGAATTATACAGATAAGCCTATACTTATAACTGGTTCAGCGGGATTCATTGGTTTTCATTTATCCAGAAAATTAATGGATTCAGGACTTAAAGTAGTTGGAGTCGATAGTTTAAATGACTATTACGATGTGACTTTAAAAAAAGATAGGCTTGATATTTTGAAATCCTACGAAGGTTTTTCATTTGAAGAGCTAAACATCTCTGACAAACCGAGGCTTACAGAGGTTTTTGAGAAGTATGAAGTGGAATATGTGGTGAACCTCGCCGCTCAGGCTGGCGTCAGATATTCGCTAACCCATCCTGAAGCATATATCGATTCCAATGTGAATGGATTTCTGAATATTCTGGAATGTAGCAGGCATAATAATATCAAGCATTTGGTTTATGCTTCCTCGAGCTCAGTTTACGGTGCGAACAAAAAAATGCCTTTTTCGGTAAAGGATAACATAGATCACCCTGTGTCGCTATATGCGGCAACTAAAAAATCTAATGAACTATTCGCTCATTCTTATGCGGCAAATTTTGGATTGCCGTCTTCCGGCTTGAGATTCTTTACCGTCTACGGACCCTGGGGCCGACCGGATATGGCTTTGTTTTTGTTTACCAAAGCTATTTTGGAAGGTAGGGCGATCGATGTATATAATTTCGGTAAAATGAGAAGAGATTTTACCTATGTCGATGATGTAGTAGAAGGAATTAGCAGATTGATTCCTACCGTACCGACTAAAAATGAAGAGTGGGATGCGATGAACCCGGATCCTTCTTCGAGTTTTGCTCCATACAAGGTTTACAATATTGGAAATAGTAATCCTGTTGAATTGATGGACTACATCAAAGAAATAGAGCGTAACCTGGGCAAGGAGGCTAAAAAGAATTTAATGCCGATTCAAACCGGAGATGTACCGGAAACATTTGCTGATGTAGAGGCTTTGATGCAGGCGGTAGGCTACAAGCCAAAAACTACTATCGAAGAGGGCATTCAGAAATTTATCGATTGGTATAAAGAATATTATAAGGTGTGATCAAAAAGATTGTGAAATGAGAAAAATACTGATAACTGGCGGAGCTGGATTCATTGGATCTCATGTTGTTAGATTATTTGTATCTAAATACCCACAATATAAGATTTACAATCTCGATGCACTTACCTATGCAGGTAATTTGAAAAATATCGCTGATATAGAAGGCCAGGCGAATTATTCCTTTATCAAGGCAGATATCAACGAAGGTCAGGCCATCGATCAATTGTTTAGTGAGCATCGTTTTGATGATGTCATTCACCTGGCAGCAGAATCGCATGTGGACAGGTCTATTACAGATCCATTAGCCTTTTTGAAAACCAATATTTTCGGGACAGTCAATCTACTCAATGCAGCAAAAAACTGTTGGTCAGACGATTTAGACAGTCATCGGTTTTATCATGTCAGCACGGATGAAGTGTATGGCTCTTTGGGAAATGAAGGCCTGTTTAAGGAAACAACTTCTTACGATCCTAAATCGCCCTATTCGGCTTCTAAGGCCAGCTCCGATCATTTTGTTAGGGCCTATCACAATACTTATGGTATGTCTGTGGTGATCTCGAACTGCTCCAATAATTATGGGCCCAATCAATTTCCTGAAAAATTGATCCCTCTGTGTATCAACAATATTAAGAATAATGTTTCCCTGCCTATTTACGGTAAGGGTGATAACATCAGAGACTGGTTGTATGTAATAGATCATGCAAGGGCAATCGATGATGTGTTTCACAAAGGAGTAAACGGAGAAACCTACAACATCGGAGGGTTGAACGAATGGACCAATCTGAAGCTTGTGGAAACGCTCTGTGATCTGATGGATCAAAAGCTAGGCAGAGCGCCCGGGACATCCAGGCAGCTGATTACTTTTGTAAAAGACAGAGCAGGACACGATAAAAGATATGCAATTGATGCGGCCAAGATAGAAAAAGATCTTGGATGGCAGCCGTCACTTCAGTTTGAGGAAGGACTGTCAAAAACAGTGGATTGGTACCTCGCCAATGAAACCTGGATTAATGAGATAACTTCAGGAGAATATCAGGAGTTTTACGATAAGCAATACGGCAAATGAAAGGAATAATACTAGCAGGAGGATCCGGAACCAGGCTTCACCCTTTAACAATGGCTGTTAGTAAACAAATGCTGCCTGTTTATGACAAGCCAATGATTTACTATCCTCTTTCGACCTTAATGCTGGCAGGAATCAACGACATTCTCATTATTTCCACTCCCCGTGATTTGCCCTTTTTTCAGGATTTATTAAAGGATGGAAGTCAGATTGGATGCCGATTCGAGTACAAAGTACAGGAAAATCCTGATGGACTCGCTCAGGCTTTTATCATAGGTGAAGACTTTATTGGTGACGATGGAGTAGCACTCGTGCTGGGGGATAACATCTTTTACGGGAGTGGTTTGGCAGAAAAACTTCAGCAGTGTAAAGACCCTGATGGAGGGGTTGTTTTCGCTTATCATGTCACAGATCCCGAGCGATATGGAGTTGTGGAGTTTGATGAAAGTGGAAAGGCTATATCAATTGAAGAGAAACCGGAAGTGCCTAAATCCAGATATGCGATTCCCGGACTGTACTTTTACGACAACAAGGTTGTGAAATATGCAAAGGAATTGAAGCCGAGTGCTCGTGGTGAATTAGAAATTACAGATATCAATAAAATATACCTGGAGACTGGTGAGCTGAAGGTACAGACATTGAGCAGAGGTACAGCCTGGCTGGACACCGGAACTTTCAGTTCTTTGATGCAGGCCGGTTCTTTTGTGCAGGCCATCGAAGAAAGGCAGGGGCTTAAAATTGGCTGTATTGAAGAAATAGCTTTTAAAATGGGCTATATAAATGAACAGCAGCTGCTGAACCTGGCTAATCAGTTTATGAAAAGTGGCTATGGCCAATATCTCAAAGATTTACTTTCATGATGATTTCTGAAACGATATTGGAAGGATGCTACGTCATTGAACCCAGGTTGTTTAATGATCACCGAGGCTTCTTTTTCGAAGGTTTTAATGCGATGCAGTTCAAAGAACAAACCGGAATTGACTTTCATGTATGTCAGATGAATTGTTCCAGATCTGCAAAAGGAGTGATAAGAGGGTTACATTTTCAGGAAAAACCGTATGAACAGGCCAAAGTTGTGTTTGTTACCAAAGGCGAAGTAATGGATGTTATTGTAGATTTGCGCCCGGATTCAGTTTCATATGGTAAACATATCAAGATTCATCTGAGCAGCGAGAATCAAAAAAGAGTATTTATACCGAAAGGATTTGCTCATGGTTTTCTTTCATTAACGGAAAATGCCGAATTAAATTACCTGGTTGATGAGTACTACAATGCCGAACATGATTCAGGAATTCATATTTCGGATGAAAATTTAAAAATCGATTGGGGAATATCTCCCGATGAAATGATTTTGTCAGATAAAGATAAAAAATTACAAAGCTTCAATAAATTATGTCAGTGAGTAAAAAAAGAGTATTAATAACAGGAGGGTCAGGCTTTTTAGGATCACATTTATGTGACAGGTTCATCGGTGAAGGCTATTCGGTCATTACAATGGACAACCTGCTTACGGGGTCACTAAGCAATATAGATCACCTGATGGGACATAAAGATTTTGAATTCTACCATTGTGATGTTTCAAAATTTGTACACGTACCGGGAGAGTTGGATTATATATTACATTTTGCCTCGCCTGCCAGCCCCATTGATTATCTTAAAATGCCTATTCAGACTTTAAAGGTAGGTTCTTTAGGAACTCATAACTTACTTGGACTGGCAAAAGCTAAAAATGCCAGAATTCTGGTGGCTTCTACTTCAGAAGTCTACGGAGATCCACTAGTACACCCACAAACGGAAGACTATTGGGGTAATGTAAACCCGGTAGGTCCAAGAGGGGTCTACGATGAAGCGAAGAGATTTCAGGAAGCTATCACAATGGCCTATCATACATACCACGGTCTGGAAACGAGGATTGTTCGTATTTTCAACACCTTCGGGCCAAGAATGAGGCTGGATGATGGTAGGGTTTTGCCAGCGTTTATTTCTCAGGCATTGAGAGGTGAAGACTTAACAGCGTTTGGAGATGGATCACAGACAAGATCATTCTGCTATGTCGACGATCTGGTAGAAGGCATTTACCGACTGTTGATGAGTGACTGTCACGAACCGGTGAATATCGGAAATCCCGATGAGATTACAATCAATGAATTTGCTGAAGAGATTATCAGGTTGACTGGTTCAAAATCCAAGATTATTTATCATCCACTGCCAAAGGATGATCCGAAACAAAGAAAGCCAAATATCACTAAGGCCAAGGAAATTCTGGGCTGGACGCCGAAGTATACCAGAGCGGAAGGACTTAAGCCAACATTGGATTACTTTAAAAAGGCTGTTTTAGATTAATTTCTTAATTTTGCACTGAAAAATCTAAGAGCTCGTTTTAGAACTCTTTTTTTATAGGATACTATTAGAAGATGGAGATAAGAACAGTTGCTATTATTGGGTTAGGTTATGTTGGCCTGCCTCTGGCCGTGGAGATCGGAAAGAAATATACAACCATTGGTTTTGATATCAATCAGGAAAGAATATCAGAACTGAATCGCGGGTTTGACAGAACGCTGGAAGTACCTGATGAAGATTTCCAAAATACCAACATCACTTTTACCTCAGATAGAGACGATATCAAAGGAGTTGACTTATACATTGTCACAGTTCCTACTCCTATCGATGAGTATAAAATCCCCGATTTGTCACCACTTAGATCAGCTTCAAATCTGGTTGGATCAGTTTTGGCAAAAGGAGCTATTGTGGTTTATGAATCGACAGTTTTTCCCGGATGTACTGAAGATGTCTGTATTCCTATCTTGGAAAAGAAAAGCGGATTGAAATTCAATCAGGATCTTTACGCGGGGTATTCGCCGGAAAGAATCAATCCGGGAGATAAAGAAAGAAGAGTAACCAATATTAAAAAAGTAGTTAGCGGAAGCAATCAAGAGGTAGCTGCGCTATTAAATGATTTTTATCAGTCTATTATTGAAGCAGGTACTCATCTTACTTCCTCTATCAAAATTGCCGAAGCATCCAAAGTCATTGAGAATGCCCAAAGAGATATCAACATTGCATTTGTCAATGAACTGGCATTGATTTTCGACAAGATGTCAATAGATACCAAAGAGGTACTGGCAGCGGCAGGAACCAAATGGAATTTTCTAAAGTTTACCCC